>JAGLBK010000069.1 GCA_018260275.1 Deinococcus sp. | reverse complement strand
GGGGCACGGCGTCCAGTTGCCCGCTCTGGCACGCCTGGGTGATGTGCCGGGCCGCGCTGCCGCCGTGGGAGGCGAGGAAGGCTAAGCGCATGGGGTGTTTCCTCCGAGTGGCTGGGTGGCCCCCCCTCCCGCTGCTTCGCAGCGCCCTCCCCCGCAGGTGGGGAGGGTCTTTACACCCTCTCCCCTTGCGGGGGAGGGCCTTGCCGCAGGCAAGGGGAGGGGGGGCCACCCACCAACCTTAACCCTCACTTCCGCCCCTCATTTCCCCAGTTCCTGCAACAGATATGCACTCGTCAGAATCCCGTTGTGGTAGTCCTCCAGGGCAAAGCTCTCGTTGGGGCTGTGTGGGGCGTCCTCGTTCAGGCCCATATCTACGAACAGCACCTCGGTTTTCAGAATGTCGGCAAAGGCGGCCACAATCGGAATGCTGCCTCCGGTGCGGGCGAACACCGCGCCGCGTCCGTACACCCGGTTCAGCGCCCGGTCAGCGGCCTTGATATAAGGGCTGTCGGTCTTGAATTTCATGGGCTGGCCGCCGTGGTGGTCCATCACTGTCACGGTGACGCCTTTGGGGGCAATGGTCGGCACGTAGTCCTGAATCAGCTTGGTAATCCGGGCGGGGTCCTGTCCCGGCACCAGTCGCATGCTGACCTTTGCGCCCGCTTTGGCAGCAATCACGGTCTTGCTGCCCTCGCCCTGATAGCCGCCCCAGATGCCGTTCACGTCCAGCGTGGGTCGGCCCCAGATGCGCTCCAGCGTGGTGTAGCCCTCCTCACCGGGCAGCGCCGACACGCCGATGCTGTTCATGAAGTCCTGGTCGCTGTGCGGCAGGCTGGCCCACATCCCGCGTTCCTCGTCGGTCAGCGGCTCGATGCCGTCGTAGAAACCGGGAATGGTGACGCGGCCCTGGTCGTCTTTGAGTCTGGCGATGATTTCGCACAGGGCGTTGATGGGGTTGGGCGCGGCCCCGCCGTAGCTGCCGCTGTGGAGGTCGCGGTTGGCCCCCTGCACATGTATTTCGACGTAGCTCAGACCGCGCACGCCGTAGGTAATGGTGGGCACGTCCTTGGCAAAGCGGCTGCCATCCGAAATGACAATCACGTCAGCCTTCAGGTCATCCTTGTGGGCCTCCAGATACGGGATGATGCTGGGGCTGCCCACCTCCTCCTCGCCTTCCAGAATGAACTTGACGTTCAGCGGCAGTTCGCCCTGCGAGAGCAGCAGTTCCACGCCCTTGACGTGGGCGAACGCCTGCCCCTTGTCGTCGGTGCTGCCACGGGCGTAGATGCGGCCATTGCGCACGGTGGGTTCAAAGGGGGGCGTGATCCACTCTTCCAGCGGGGCCTCGGGCTGCACGTCGTAGTGGCCGTACAGCAGCACGGTGGGCTTGCCCGGGTCAACCAGCTTTTCAGCAAATACAATGGGGTGGCCGGGGGTATCGTCCACGCGGGCCTTAAAGCCCAGGCTGCTCAACTTTTGCAGGAGCCACTCGGCGGCGCGGCGCACGTCGGCCTTGTAGGCAGGGTCAGCGCTTACGCTGGGAATACGCAGCAGCTCGAACAGTTCGGCGTCGGCCTGGGCAGTGTCCAGATGGGCGGAAAGGTCGGGTTGTGACATGTGCGGCATGATAGCAGTTGCCGCCTGTACCCGCTTCAGCAGACCTGACATAGCTACCGTATCCTGCTGTCGGAGGTTTCTATGAACAAGAAGACCCTGCATCTGGCGGCCACCCTGACGGTTCTCTCCACACTGGTCTTTGGCAGCCCCGCGCACGCCCAGCAGAGTTGCAATTACCCCAAAGGCACCTTTGACCAGGTGTATTGCGACGCCAAAGTGCTGGTTCGCGCCGACGACGAACTGAACGTGACCTATCAGAAACTGCTCAAGCGCCTCTCGGCAGGCGGGCAGCAGACGCTGCGCCAGACCCAGCGCACCTGGATGAAAGAACGGGACGGAACCTGCGTCGCCACCGACCCAAAGTGGGGCAGCGTGGTCTACGGTGACTGCGCCGTGCAAAAGACCACCGACCGCCTGAATTTCCTGAATGACCGCCTGCGCGAATGCCTCAGCAGCGGCTGTCAGGCCAGCAAATTGCGCTAACGCTGCTCAGAGCTCCCGAACCACGCCGCCACCGCTGCCGGGTCACTGGGCGTCAGGTAGTAGCGCTTGCTGCCGTACTCCAGCAAGAGCGCCTGCCCCGGCCTCGCGCTGCTGGCCGCCGCCTGCACATTGCCGCCGCGCGTGCTGAATGTTCCGGTGTAATAGCCGGGTATCGCCGTGCCAAAGAGCCGCATTCCCAATGCGTGCGAAGTCAGGCTGGCGCTGGTGCCAGTGCGGGGAAAATGGGTGGTGCTGGCGCGGGTCTTGACAGTGAAGGTATCGCCCTGGATTGCGTAGGTCAGGCGCGGTTTAGAGATGAACAGGGAGCCAACCACAGCCAGCCCAGGAATCAGCAGCAGAAATGCCGCAGCGCCCCAACCCAGCTGGGCGTTACGAGCGGGCCGAAAACTGGCGGTCGCCCCACCTTTCCACGCCGTCAGCAGGGCGTCGGGGTCGGCAGGCGTGATGAAAGTGGGCGGCTGGGTAGCAAAAAGCAGGCCGCTGCTGGAGCCGTCGCTGTACAGGGCGACCTCGCCCCGGGTGGTGTCGAAGCGGCCCGTGTAGTAGCCGGGCGTAGCGTTGCCGTAAATTCGGCGGGTCAGGCCGATGGACGTTTTCTCATAGGGCGTCCCTGCCGGAATCACCGTGCGCGTTATGACCGACCTCGCCATGATTTGTCCGCCCGCCACGTCGTAGCGCGGCACCTTCAGCACCCCTGGCGCGGCGACCATCAGCAGGGGCCACACGCATACGGCGACCAGCAGCCAGCGCACCAGCGGCCACCACTTCGGCGCTGGCTGCTGCACAGGCGCGAGGGCGGCATCAGAGGGAACGGAGGTTGGCTCAACTAAGGTCATGCTCACCTGTACGCTGCCTCATGGGTAAAAGTTGCCGCCCCTTGCCCCGCCGCGCTATCGTGCAGGTATGAAGCACTCGCCCCATCACTCCGGTCTGGTGATGTGCGGCGAGTGCCAGCGAAGTTCCTTCATGCTCGGCCTGACCACGCGAACTCTGAGCGCCTGAGAACCCACGTACGGTTTTCAGGCGTTCACTTTGGTTTGCGGCCAGACCGGGCTTTTTTCATGTATTCAAAGGAGACACCATGCACGTAACCCTTCCCGACGGAAAACAACTGGACTTACCAGACGGCGCCACCGCGCTGGACGCCGCTAAAGCCATCGGCCCCCGCCTGGCGCAGGACGCCCTGGCCGCCACCGCAAACGGTGAATTGACCGACCTGATGACCCCGCTGCCCGACGGCGCGAGGATCACGCTAGTGACCAAGAAGAATCCCGGCGACGCCGCCGCGCTGTTTCGCCACTCGCTGAGTCACGCGCTGAGCATGGCGGTGGGCGAGTATTACGAGGCCAAAGGCTTTCCCAAAGAAGCTGTCAAGCGCGGCGTGGGGCCGTACATTGAAAACGGCTTTTACCAGGATTTCGACCTGCCGGAGCCGCTGCGCGAGGAAGACCTCCCCGAAATCGAAAAAATCATGCGCGACATCATCGGGCGCGGGCTGGACATCGTTCGCAGCGACGTGGGCAAGCAAAAGGCGCTGGAACAGTTCGGCTACGACCCCTACAAGGTGGAGCTGATTTCCGAACTCCCCGACGACGAGCCGATTACCTTCTACGCCCAGGGCGACTATGTTGACCTCTGCCGGGGGCCACATTTTCCCAACACCGGCAAGCTGCCGCAGGCTTTCAAGCTGATGAGCACCAGCGGCGCGTACTGGCGCGGCAACGAGAAAAACCCGATTTTGCAGCGCGTGTACGGCGTGGCCTTTGCGACCCAGAAGGAACTGGACGAGTACCTGCGCCTGCTGGAAGAGGCTAAGCGGCGCGACCACCGGCGTATTGGCAAGGAAATGGATTTGTTCTTTACCAGTGAAGTAATTGGCCCCGGCCTCCCGCTGTGGCTTCCTGGCGGCGCAACTATCCGGCGCGAGCTGGAGCGCTTCGTGGTAGACAAGGAACTGGCGCAGGGGTACCAGCACGTCTACACGCCCATCATGGCGAAATCCGAACTGTACAAAATCAGCGGTCACTGGGATCACTACAACGAGGACATGTTCCCGGTCATGAAGATGGACGAGGAAGAACTGGTGCTGCGGCCCATGAACTGCCCCCACCACATTCAGATCTACTCGCACAAGCCGCACAGCTACCGCGAACTGCCCATCAAGATTGCCGAACTGGGCATGATGCACCGCTACGAGCAGAGCGGGCAGCTGACCGGGCTGTCGCGTGTGCGCGAGATGACCCTCAACGACGCGCACATCTTCTGCCGCCCCGACCAGATTCAGGCTGAACTGAGGGCCGCCATTGAACTGATTCAGGACTGCTACAACGTGCTGGGCTTCACGGGCTTCAGCTACCGCCTGTCGCTGCGTGACCCGAATGACACCGAAAAGTACTTCCAGGACGACGAAATGTGGAACAGCGCCGAGGCGCAGCTGCGCGAGGGCCTGGGGAAAATGGGCCTGGAGTTCTACGAATCGCCCGGTGACGCGGCGTTTTACGGCCCTAAGGTAGACATTCAGGTACGCTCGGCGCTGGGCAAGGATGAAACCCTCAGCACCGTGCAGCTGGACTTTCTGCTGCCCCAGAAGTTTGAACTGGAATACGTGGCCGAGGACGGCAGCCGCCAGCGCCCGGTCATGATTCACCGTGGCCTGCTCTCGACCATGGAGCGCATGACCGCCTTCCTGATCGAGCAGACCGCCGGGAATTTCCCGCTGTGGCTGGCCCCGCGCCAGGTCGCCATCATTCCGATTGCTGACCGCCACAACGACTACGCCTGGGAACTCCGCAACGAGTTGCACGCAGCGGGCCTGCGCGTGGAAGTGGACGATTCCAGCAACCGGATGCAGGCCAAGGTGCGCGAGGCCGAGCTGAGCCGCATTCCCTTCATGCTGATTGTGGGCGACAAGGAACAGGAAGCCCGCGAAGTCAGCCTGCGCGAACGCACGGCGGAAGGCACCCAGGAGCGCAAGGGCGTGAAGTTTGACGACTTGAAGGCCGAGCTGGTCAAGCGGCGGGATACGCGGGCGTAAGCCTCAAGCCGATTAAAAATGCCGCCTCCGTGTGTGGGGCGGTTTTTTTGGCCGTCTTGCTTACCGCAGCGACTTGAGCCGGTTCTGAATCACCGCCGCCGCTCCTGGCTTGGTCAGGGTCACGTCGAGCACGGCTTTTTCTTCCTCACGGCTCATTTCACTCAGTTTGACGCCGTTCATATACACCGTCGGCGTGCCGGTCAGGAAAGCGGGCGCGGCGGCTTTCATCTGGCGCTGCACTTCGGCCTTGCCCGCGTGGCTGCTCAGGCAGGTCTGAAAGCGGCCTGCTTCGAGCCGGGTACTGGCGGCGTAGGTCTTGAACTGGGCCGGGACTTCCGCCGCGCTTTTCCTGATCCAGCCGGTGTACTGCCCGAACAGTTCGTCGGCGTATTCCCAGAATTTGCCCTGCTGCGCGGCGCACTCGCCCGCTTCGGCGGCGGCGAAAGCGTTTTTGTGGTAGCTCAGCGGAAAATGGTGGTAAGCGATGTGGTAAGTCTGCGGCTGGGAGCGCCACCCGGGCATCTTCGTCTGCCACAGGTTCAGGCAGGCCGGGCACTGAAAGTCGCTCAGGACGTGCAGGCGGGCCGGGCCGCCGCGTTGCCGGTCACGTTCCGGGTGCTCGGGAAGGTGCTTTCTGGCAGGATGTTGAGCGCCGAATAGACCTGCCAGCGGGCCGCCGCGCCCTGGCCGCTCACTTTGGCCGCCAGGATGTGGGTGCCTTCCTCGGAGGTCGTATCGAGAAAACCCTGTCTGGCCCCGGTTCTGAATTGGGGATTGTCGAGCAGTTTTTTCAGCTGGGGCAGCCCCTTTTCGCTGCCGCCCCACGAAGCCAGGATCGCCCGCGCCACGCCGTCCGAATCGACCAGCGGAGCGTCGGCCAGCACGCCCACGACGCGCCCGGCCACCGTATCGAGGGTGATGGTCGTGCCCGCGCGGGTCAGGGTGTTGCCCTTTTTGCTGAAGCCTTTCAACACGCTCTGAGTGGCCGTGTCCTGCGCCGTGTTCCAGAACTGGGCCTGGGCCGTGGCAGAAAGCAGCAGAGCAGAGGCCGACAGGGTAATCAGAAAACGCATCGGCTCAGTGTAGAGCGTGCGGCTCTGTCTGGTTTATTAGACCTCTGGCGAAAGTCACACCTACAGCATTTGACAAAAAGAAGTTGCCTGGTGGCCCCCTCTGCAAGCAGCTCTACGAGTCACCCCTTGCTTCGCACGTTCCTCTCTGCTCCGCAGTTTTGCAAGTCCCACAAGGGACGAGGGTCAACAGCGCAAAACATTCTTTCTAGACCCACCTCGCCTCGGCTTTCGCAGCGATCTCTATTCCTCCTGATCCTTGCCCAGTTCGTTGCCGCGTTTAGTGGCCGCCACCACCGCCTGAATCATGGCCCCGCGCACTCCCGCTTCTTCCAGGGCCTGGAGGCCCGAAATGGTCGTGCCACCCGCACTCGCCACTTCATCCTTGAGCATGGCGGGATGGGCGCGGCGCTGAAGCAGTTCTCCACTGGCGACCAGCAGTTTGGCGGCCAGTTCGTGGGCCAGCGGGCGGGGAATCCCCATGCGCACC
Organism: Deinococcus sp.; assembly: GCA_018260275.1. GTDB lineage: Bacteria > Deinococcota > Deinococci > Deinococcales > Deinococcaceae > Deinococcus. The sequence goes on along the minus strand of JAGLBK010000069.1, from coordinate 5,484 downwards.
GCCCCGTCCGAGAGGGCCTCGGCCACCAGCGCCATGTAACCGGGGCCGGAAGCGCTCATGCCGGTAAAGGCGTTGAACAGGTGCTCGGGCAGGTCGTACACGTCCCCGACGGCCCCGAACAGCTGGTGGGCAAAGTCGAGGTCGCCTGCGTCCTGCGCCTCCTTCGGCCCGGCGATGGCGGTCTGCGAGTGGCCGATGGTGGCGGCCAGATTGGGCATGACCCGCACGACTCGCTGCGTGCCCAGCCGCCGCACCAGGGTACTAACGCTGACTCCAGCCATGGTGCTGATGTATCCGGTGTTCTCCTGCGCCAGCCAGTGCGTGACCTCGGGAAACACACGCGGTTGCAGGCTGACCAGCACGCGCCGGGCGTGCGGCAGGTCGCTTTCACGGATGACCCTTGCGCCCAGTCGCTCAGCGATGCCGTTGACCCGCTCGGTATGCGCGTCGATCAGACCGATTTCGGAGGCGGGCAGCATCCCCTTTGAGGTCACGCCCTCCAGCAGAGCAAGGCCCAGTTTTCCGACGCCGACAATGGCAAGTTCCATGCCTGCCAGTATAGGAAGCCGGGCCGCGTGCGCCGGGGCGCTGTCTGTGCCGGGGTAGCGGGAGCAGATTTAGGGAGAACAGGTTGAAGAACGCCAGATAATAGTTGACCAAATTGGTCATCTTCTTTGCTATGCTGGAGGGCATGTCACTTCGAGTCATTTCTGTGCTTTCCTTGCTTTTGCTCGGCACTGCTTCGGCGCAGCAGGCCAAAGAACTTCGTCTGGGCGTATTTCCCAACGTGACCCATGCGGCTGGGCTGGTCGGGATCAACCGGGGCCTGATTCAGAAGGAACTGGGGCCGAACGTCAAACTGGTGGTCAAGGAATTCGCCAACGGTTCGCAGGTCAACGAGGCGTTCGCGGCGGGGGCCATCGACGCTTCCTATGTCGGCATCGGCCCGGTGATGAATGCCTATCTGCGCGGCGTTCCCGTCCAGGTCTACTCGGGGGCGTCCAACGCCGGGGCCGTGCTGGAGGCCCGCAAGGACAGTGGGATTCGCGGCGTCAAGGGGCTGGCGGGCAAAAAGGTGGCGGTGCCCACACGGGGCAGTGTGCAGGACATCAGCCTGCGCCACCTGCTGCGCGAAAACGGCCTGAAGGCGACTGACGAGGGCGGCAACGTGACCATCGTGCCCATCGACCCGGCGAATGTGGCGGCGGGGTTTGTCGGCGGACAGCTGGACGCGGCCCTGGTACCCGAACCCTGGGGGGCGATTCTGGAAACCCAGGGGGCAAAAATGGTCGCCAACGAAAAGGCTATCTGGAACAACGGCGACTACACCACCGCTGTGCTGGCCGTGAACAGCAAGTATGCCGCTGCCAGTCCCGACACCCTGAAGGGGCTGCTGCGCGGGCATCTGGCCGCCATCGACTTCATCAAAAAGAGCAATGCCGGAGCGCAAAAAGCTATTGCCGACCAGATTTTCGCCTTCACGGGCAAGCGCCCCAACAGCGCCGAGCTGTTCAAGTCGCTGGCCCGCACGCGCGTGACCTGGAACATCAACCTCAAGACCCTGGCGGAATACGCCCAGCTCAACAAGGAAGCCGGATTTGCCCGCGACGTGCCCGACCTGAACAAATTTCTGGATCTCAGCACCGTCAAGTCGCTGGCAAAATAGGCCGTAAGAGCGCTGTGCATCACGCCCGCTTACAGTGCAGGGCGTGATTTTTCTTTTCTCTAGAGCAGCTTGCATAATTACGCCATTTGTGGAACCCCACCCCAAACGGCTCCATTATTCCAGCTGCTCGTTTACAGTTACTCGCTTCGCTCGGCATAAAAAGCCACAAACAACGTGGTCTTTTTATGCAAGCTGCTCTATGAGGCCGCGCTGATGCTGGCCCGCGCCCGCAGTGTCGCCCTGATTGGTGTGGACGCCGTGCCTGTCGAGGTCGAGGTGGACGTGAGCCCCGGCTTGCCCGCGTTTACGGTGGTCGGCCTGCCCGATCAGGCGGTCAGCGAGGCGCGGGAACGGGTACGGGCGGCCATTCGCAACGCGGGGCTGCCTTTTCCGGCGGCGCGGATCACGGTCAACCTCGCGCCCGCCGACCTGCGTAAGGAAGGCCCGCTGTACGACCTGCCGATTGCGCTGGGCGTGCTGGCCGCGCAGGAAGTGCTGCCGCGTGAGGCACTGGAGGAAACCATCATGGCCGGGGAACTGGCGCTGGACGGCAGTTTGCGGCCCATCGCCGGAGCGATCAACCTGTCTTTGCTGGCGGCGGCCCACGATTTCGAGGCCCTGCTGCCCGCGGGCAACGCGCAGGAGGCGGCGCTGATTGAGGGCGTGAGCGTCTACGGTGCGGCGACCCTGCGCGAGGCGGTGGCCCACCTGAGCGGCGCGGCGCGTTTGCCGGTCACGCGGCCCGAAGCGCCTGCGGACGATTCCGCCTTTTTCCCTGACCTGGGCGACCTGAAAGGGCAGGCGGCGGCGCGGCGGGCGCTGGAAGTGGCGCTGGCGGGCGGGCATAACCTGTTGATGGTGGGTTCTCCGGGCAGCGGCAAGACCATGCTGGCGCGGCGGGCGCCGGGGCTGTTGCCGCCGCTGACCCGCACGGAGGCCCTCGAAGTCACCCGGATTCATTCGGCGGCCGGATTGCTGACCAGTCGCGGAAGTTTCAGCCGTCACGCCCCGTTTCGTGCGCCTCACCACACAGTTTCGGATGCGGGTTTAATTGGTGGAGGGAGTATTCCTAAGCCCGGCGAGGTTTCTTTATCTCACCGGGGTTTATTGTTCCTCGATGAATTCCCTGAATTTTCGCGTAAAGCACTTGAGACATTAAGGCAGCCCTTAGAGGATGGGCGTGTGACTATCAGCCGGGCGCGGGCCACAGTGGAATATCCTGCCCGCTTTCAATTGATCGCTGCTATGAATCCTTGCCCCTGTGGTCATTTCGGTGATCCTGAAAAAGCCTGCACCTGCACCCCAAATGAAAGAACCCGTTACGCGGCAAGGTTAAGTGGGCCTCTGTTAGACCGAATAGACCTTATTGTCAGGGTTCCGCGCCTCACTGTCGATGAACTCACCCGCGCTCCTGAGCCGGAGGGGTCGGAACCGGTCAAACAGCGGATCATTCAAGCCAGAGAACGCATGTTACAACGTCAGGGCAGCCGCAACAGTGATTTGACCGGGCAGTTACTACGGGAACACGCGGCTCTTGCCAGTGGCTCCCTCGCCTTTGCCCAGGCCGCCGCCCGGCAACTCGGGCTAACCGGGCGCGGCTATGACCGGATTGTGCGGGTGGCCCGCACCGTGGCCGATCTGGCGGGCAGCGACGACATTAGAGAAGTGCATCTGGCCGAGGCGGTGACGTACCGGCCCAGGGAATTGACCTGAATCTCAGCCCAAAGGTGGACGTGCGCTACGCCGTTGCCCGCTAGCCTGAGCGCATGAAGAACGCCTTTGCTCTGGCCGCTGCCGCGCTGCTTTCGGTTGCCGTCGCCGTGCCTACAACCTCGCTGACCGTCTGGATTCCGCAGCAGGGACAGACGGCGACCCTGAGCGCGGCTGTCCTGGGCAAAACAGGGCTGGTGGGGGCGGCAGGGAACCGCATCGTTTTGAACAAGCTGGCCTCTGAACTGCCTTCGGAAAGGCCCCTGGCAAGCGGCTTTGCCCGGCTGACCTACGGCAGCAAAAACACGCCCGCACGGCTTGAAGTGGTGCAGGGCGGCAAGGTGACGGCCACGCGGGATTTTCCTGAAGCTCAGTCCAACGTAGGGCTACAGGGAATCGGGCGCGGCCCCTGCCTGGGCTACAGCGACAGCAAGGGAGACAACGCCACCGTGCGCTGTTTTTCACCCGACCTCAAAACGGAGTGGGCCAGGGTGTCCGGCGCTGCGTTCATTGACAGCAGCGGTCACACGGCCTATATCGTGCATACTGACTGGAAACGGGAAAAGCCTTACAGCGATGTGGTGAACATCATTCGACGTGACCTCGGCACAGGTAAGCAAGTGACACTGAGCTACCGCGTGCCGCCTGCCGGTCAGACCGGGGTTGTCCCTCCCGGCATGGTCGACCCCCTTGACCGCCGCGAAACCATTCGCAGTGCTACAGAACTGCCCGGCGAGCGTTTCCTGATTTGCGCGGGCGACACCATCCCCAAGACCGCCTGCCGCCTGGACATCGTTGACCGCGATTTCAATAGAGTGCTGACCCTCCAGGGAAATGCCTGGATTTATTCGCCTCAGCCGACCAGAGACGGCAGCCGACTCTATTACCTGGGCAACACCCTGCAAGTCTGGGACGCGCAGACGGGTAAGCGACTTGCCAGCATCCACGACTGGCAGTGGGAAAAGCGCGGCGAGTACACCTTCCGCGCCTACCTGACACCCGACAATACACAGGCCGCCATTTTCACCTACCACTACGACCCCAAACGTGGCCCCGACATGAACAAACTGACGGCCTACATCTACCGCCTGAGCGACGGCAAATTACTGAGTAGTTTCGCGGTCAGGCCATGAACCAAAATAGAAGGCCGGAAGCAACCGCCCCGGCCTTTTCCACTGACCACTAACCACTAACCGTTTTTACAGCAGCCCACTCCGCTTCAGCAGCGCGTCCGCATCCGGATCACGCCCCATGAAGTCGCGGTAGAGCTGCGCGGGGTCGTCGCTGTTGCCCCGGCTCAGGATTTTGTCCACGTAGTCGCGGCCCGTTTCACGGTTAAAAATCCCCTCCTTGGCAAAGCGGCTAAAGGCATCGGCGTCGAGCACTTCGGCCCATTTGTAGCTGTAGTAGCCCGCGCCGTAGCCCACCGGACTGCTGAACAGGTGGCCGAAACTGGCGATCTGCGCGTAGTTGGCAGGCAGCGGCACCGGGTAGAACTGCTGCATGGTCTGGCGGGCCACGTCCACCGGGTCGGCTGTGCCGTTCGGGTCGAACTCCACATGCAGGGTCAGGTCGGTCAGGCCAAAGCTGTACTGGCGCATGGCGGTGTTCGCGGCGCGGTAGTTGCGGGCGGCGACCATCTTGCTGAACAGCTCCTGCGGCAGCTTTTGGCCGGTCTGGTAGTGCCGCGCGAACAGGTCGAGGGCTTCGCGCTCCATCACCCAGTTTTCCATGATCTGGCTGGGCAGTTCCACGAAGTCCCAGGGCACGCTGGTGCCGCTGAGCGACTTGACCGGCACGCGGCTCATGGCGTGGTGCAGCAGGTGGCCGAACTCGTGGAACACTGTTTCGACCTCGCGCACGCTCAGCAGGCTGGGGGTATCTCCGCTGGGAGGCGTCATGTTGCCGCACATCAGGCCCAGGTGGGGGTCAACGCCGCTTTCTTTTGGGCCGCCAGTGATGAAGGCGTTCATCCACGCGCCGCCGCGCTTGGTGTCGCGCGGGAACCAGTCGGTATAAAAGCTGGCGATGTGCTGGCCCTGTTCGTCGTGAATCTCGTAATACCTGACTTCCGGGTGCCAGCCGGGGGCCCGCGCTTCCTGCACGGT
>JAGLBK010000068.1 GCA_018260275.1 Deinococcus sp. | reverse complement strand
TTGTGGGTCAGGTTGGTTGGGTAAGCTTTGCGTTTCACACCTCAAAGCATCCCACCACCCTGACCCTTTATAAACACTCACTTAGAGCGCAAAATCTCGAAAATCAGCGGGAAGGTATCGCCAAGGCCAAACAGGCGGGCAAATACCAGGGGCGCAAGAAGGTGCTGACGCCTGAGCAGGTCGAGCAAGTCAAAGCGCGGGTGGCCGCTGGGGAAAAGAAAACGGCCCTCGCCAAAGACCTAGGCGTGAGCCGTGAGACGCTGTATAAGGCGCTGAAAACTTAGGACTTCAATCCCGGCTCATCACATGCACGTCCACACCCCGCGTCTCCCGCAGCACATATTTGATGATGTCGCCGCGCAAAAGCTCCGCCCAGCGTGAGCGGCTGGTTTCTCCCATCACCATCTGGGTGGCGTGAACGCGCCCCGCATAGGCGACCAGCGCCTGCCCAATTCCGCTCCCACGTTCGAGCACCTCAAAATGTCCTCCCAGCGCCTCGGTAATCTCGCGGCAGATGTCGAGCATCTGCGACTGCTCCTGCGTTATCCGGTCGGGCCTGACCGTCACCACATGCAGCTTACCGCGCAGCCGCTCAGCCAGTTGCCCGCCCCGGCGAATCAGGCGGGCCGCCGTTTCCTCCGCGGCAATCGCCACCACCACCACCTCATGCGCGGCGGGCTGGCCGTCGGGGACTTCCATTTCTACCGCCTGGGCCACATGCCGCAGCGCGATTTCCCGCAGCGCGGTCAGGTTGGGCAGCGTGAAGAAGTTGCTGAGCGACTGTTCCACCTTTTCGGGCGCATAGATTTTGCCGGCCCGCAGCCGCTCGCGCAGGTCTTCGGGCGGCAGGTCGATCAGCACCAGTTCGTCGGCGTCGTGCAGCACATGGTCGGGCACCCGCTCGCGCACCCGCACCCCGGTCAAACGGGCCACCGTGTCGTTCAACGATTCCAGGTGCTGCACGTTCATGGTCGACAGCACATGAATTCGGGCGTCGCGCAGGGCTTCCACATCCTGCCAGCGCTTTTCGCGGGGGCTGCCGGAGGCATTGGTGTGGGCCAGTTCGTCAATCAGGACGATGTACGGCTTGCGGGCAATCAGGCCGTCCACATCCAGTTCGGTGATGGTGGTGCTGCCGCGCACGATTTCGCGTCGGGGAAAGATGGGGAGGCCCTCGGCGGCGGCCACCGTCTCACGCCGCCTGTGCGTTTCCAGCACGCCGATCAGGGCGTCCTCGCCGCGTTCCAGGCGTTCGCGCAGTTCGCTGAGCGCCCGGTAGGTCTTGCCCACGCCTGCTGCCATGCCGATAAAAATGCGGTGGGTGCCGCGCAGGGGCGGCTGCGGCTGCGCCGGGTCGCGCTGGAGGGTCAGGCGAATGGGGTCAGGCATAGGCTACCTCTTGCGGATTTTGCGTAAACTGAGAGTGGGAGGCCCCTATGACACAGACTGAACCTCGCGCCCTGCTGACCGTGATGGAAGCGGCCCGTCGCCTGCACGTCAGTGACGACACGCTGCGGCGGCAAATCCGGGCGGGCGACCTTCCGGCGGTGCAGATCGGCACCACGCCCACCGGACGCCCGCGCTACCGTGTTCCGGCTCAGGCGGTGGCCGAGCGGCTGGGCGAAGGGCCTGAAACGCCCGCGCTGGAGCGGCTGCGTGCGGCCTTCTCCCAGCTGACGGAAGGGCAGCAGGAGGCCCTGATAGCCGAGGCCGTCGTCTGGGCCAGAGGCGAGACGCCCGCGCCCCAGCACAAGCGTCAACCCGCCCTGACCCGGCAAGCACTTGCCGCCAGAGTGACGAAGCGGGGACAGTCCCTGATGGAACTTGAGGACTGAACCTTGACTTCCCCGCTGCGTGTCATTCCCGACATTAACGTGCTGCTCTCCGGGGTGACTAGCGCAAAAGGCCCGGCCAAAGAGCTTTATCAGGCGGCGCGGCGGTTCGAGGTGCAGTTCGTACTGGCCGAGGAGCATCTGGAAGAACTTGCCCGCGTTCTGAGCTATCCCGTGGTGCTGCGCCTGGGCGGTGGTATTTCGCCTGCCGATGCCTTCGCGCTGGCGGTCGACTTGCACCGCATGACCGAAATTGTTCACCTTTCCACCCGCCATGACTGGCCGTCCTGCCCTGACCCGAAAGACTGGTACCTGCTGGATTTGTATGTCCAGGCACAAGCTGACGCTATCGTCTCTAAAGACCGACATTTGCTGAACGCAGGGCGGGTGCTGGGCTTGCCTGTCGTGGAGCCAAAAGCAGTCATGGCTTTCATGCGCTGAAGGCTACTTCTGCCCATCCAGAGCCAGATTGACCGCCAGCACATTCACCCGCTGCTCGCCCAGCACGCCGAACTGCCGCCCGGTGAGGTGTTCCCGAATCACCTTTTCTACCTCAGCCACGGGCAGGTTCCGGGCCTGGGCGATGCGGTTCACCTGCAATAGTGCCGTCGCCAGCGACACATCCGGGTCAAGGCCGCTGGCCGAGGCCGTCACGGCGTCCACCGGAACGGGCGTGCCCGTGCTCAGGCCGTTTTCCTGGCGAAAGGCGGCGATGCGCTCCTGTACGCTGTCGCGCAGCTTGGCGTTGGTCGCGCCCCAGTTGCTCGCGCCGGAGTTCTCGGCATTGTAGGGCTGCGGGCCGCTGCCGTCGGTCTTGCTGGTCATGCTGGGGCGGCCATGCAGGTATTTGGGCGCGGTGAACTGCTGGCCCAGCACCGCCGAACCGACGACCTTGCCACCCTGCGTGACCAGACTGCCCTGCGCCTGATGGGGCAAAAGTACGCCCGTGACAGCGGTGGTCAGCAGCGGATAGCCCAGCCCGCAAACCAGGGTAAACAGGCCAGCGGCCAGAAAGGAATTCAGTAGCAGCCGGGGCAACGGCGTAGGGGTGGGTTCGGGTTGAAGCCGGATATTTTCGTGGAACAGGGGGTCGGGAATGGTCATGGTTGGGTGTCCTCAGGTTGAATAGGGGCTTTTCGGGGCGATTGGCTCTGAGCTATGGGTCATGAGCAACAGCGTTTTTCCTCATGGCCTATAGCTCATGGCTTAAGCACCACGCCCTGCGCCATCTGTAAGTGGTCGGCCACCGGCCCCAGCGTCAGCGCGGGCAGGAAGGTCAAGGCCCCCACAATCAGAATCACGAACACGGTCAGGCCGCCGAACAGCAACGTATCGGTGGGCAGCGTGCCGGAACCGGTAGGAACGCGGCGCTTGGCGGCCAGCATTCCCGCGACGGCCAGCATCGGCAGCAGCGTCAGGTAGCGCCCGAACAGCATGGCGAGGCCAATCGTGATGTTGTAGAACAGCGTGTTGGCACTCAGACCCGCAAACGCCGAGCCGTTGTTGGCCGTGCCGGAGGTGTAGGCATACAGAATCTCGGAGAAGCCGTGTGGGCCAGGGTTGTTCAGGCTGGCGAGTGCGCCTGGTAACGTGCAGGCCAGCGCCGTGAAGCCCAGGATGCTCAGCGGGTGGGCCAGTACCGCCAGCATTACCAGCTTGACCTCACGCGCCTCAATTTTCTTGCCCAGGAATTCGGGCGTGCGCCCCACCATCAGGCCCGCGATGAACACACCCAGAATCAGGTATTGCACGAAGTTGATGAAGCCCACGCCCTTGCCGCCGAACACGTTGTTCAGCATCATCTGGAGCATCGGCACAAAGCCACCCATGCCCGTGTAAGAGTCGTGCATAGAGTCCACGCTGCCCGTGGTGGCGGCGGTGGTGGTGGTGGCAAACAGCGCGGTCTGCGCAATGCCGAAGCGCACTTCCTTGCCCTCCATATTGCCGCCCGCCTGGGCCGCAGTGATGGCCTGCTCCGCGCCCAGCTTGCTCAGGATGGGGTTGCCCGCCTGTTCAAAGCCGTACAGCAGGGCGAGCGAGCCGAGGAACATCACCAACATTCCGCCGAAAATCACCCAGCCCTGTTTCAGATTGCCTAGCATCCGCCCGAAGGCGTAGGTCAGCGCCGAGGGAATCAGCAGCATGGAGAGGATGTGCAGCGCGTTGGTGAGCGGCGTGGGGTTCTCGAAGGGGTGCGCGGCGTTCATGCTGAAAAAACCGCCGCCGTTGGTGCCGACGTGCTTGATGCTTTCCAGGCTGGCGACGGGGCCGAGCGCAATATTCTGGGCCGCGCCTTCCAGCGTGGTGGCGGTGGCGTAGGCGTTCAGCGTCTGGGGCATGCCCTGGCCCACAAAAACCAGCGCCAGCACGAAGCAAATCGGTAGCAACACGCGGTAGATGATGCGGGTCACGTCCACCCAGAAGTTGCCCAGGTTGGAGCCGTCACGCCCCGCCAGCCCGCGCATGAAGGCGAGTGCGCCCGCGAAGCCCGTGGCCGCCGAGGTGAACATGAAGGTGGTAATCACCGCCATCTGTGAGAAGTAAGACAGGCTCTGCTCGCCGCTGTACGCCTGCCAGTTGGTGTTGGTCATGAAGCTGACCACGGTGTTCCAGGCCAGGTCGGGGGCCTGCGCGGCCAGCCCAGCGGGGTTCCAGGGCAAGACCCCTTGCAGCCGAATCAGCAGGTACGAGAGCAGCAGCATGGCGAGGTTGGAGAGCAAAATGGCGAGGCCGTAGCGTTTCCAGTCCATCTTTTCCTGCGGGTTGACCCCGATGACGCGGTAGGTCAGCCGCTCCAGGGCGGTGTCCTTCTGTCCACTGGCGACGCTGTAGAGCCAGTTGCCCACGGGAATCACCAGCGCGGTCATGACCGCCAGAATCAGTACGATTTGCAACAATGCGGGAGCCATCTTAAAAGTCCTCCGGGCGCAGCAGCGAGTAGAGCAGGTAGCCGAACAGCAGCAGCGAAATGAGTGCGAGGGCGAGAATCATAGTTTGTCCATGCCTCTGAGGTAGGCGGCGCACAGGACGAAAAAGACGATGAGGAGGAGGGGGAGAAGGATGTCCATGTTTTTTCCTTTAGCCCTCGCCCCTTGTGGGAGAGGGAGGGAGCCGCGTAGCGGCGGAAGGGTGAGGGGGCGACGGGGGAAAAGATTCGGGGGCTTCAACTTTCTGGCCGCGATGGGAAGGCGTTTGCGGTTTCACCCCTCAGTCAGCTTCGCTGACAGCTCCCCTTGAAAGGGAGCCAAAACCGCGACTCAGCGCCCCATAAACGGCCCAATCAGCAAATCAATCAGCTTAATCGCCACAAACGGCACCAGAATCCCGCCGCCGCCGTACACCAGCAGGTTGCGGTTCAGCAATGCCCCCGCGCTCATCGGCTGGTAAGGCACGCCGCGCAGCGCCAGCGGAATCAGCACGGGAATAATCAGGGCGTTGAAAATCACGGCGCTCAGCACGGCGCTGGTGGGCGAGTGCAGCCCCATCACGTTCAGCACGCCCAGCTGCGGGTAAGCCGTCACGAACAGCGCGGGCAGGATGGCGAAGTATTTGGCGACGTCGTTGGCAATGGAAAAGGTGGTCAGTGCGCCGCGCGTAATCAGCAGGCCCTTGCCGATTTCCACCACTTCCAGCAGCTTGGTGGGGTCGCTGTCCAGGTCAACCATATTCCCAGCCTCTTTTGCCGCCTGCGTGCCAGAGTTCATCGCCAGGCCCACGTCGGCCTGCGCCAGGGCGGGAGCGTCGTTGGTGCCGTCGCCCATCATGGCAACCAGCTTGCCGCTGGCCTGCTCCTGCTTAATCATCTCCATCTTGTCTTCGGGGGTCGCCTCGGCCAGAAAGCCGTCCACGCCCGCCTCCTTGGCAATCGCCTCGGCGGTCAGGGGGTTGTCGCCGGTAATCATCACGGTTCTCAGGCCCATGCGGCGCAGTTGCTCAAAGCGCTCGCGGATGCCAGGCTTGATGATGTCGGAGAGTGCTACCACGCCCAGCAGGCGGTCATTTTCAATCACGGTGAGCGGCGTGGCCCCCTGGCGGGAAACTTCGTCGGTGAGCAGGCTCAGTTCGGGCGGAATGTGGCCTCCGCGCTCCTGCGCCAGCGCCGAGATGCGGCTGCCCGCGCCCTTGCGGATGCTGGTGCTAGCGAAGTCCACGCCGCTCATGCGGGTCTGGGCGGTAAATTCTATGAACTCGGCCCCAGCGGGTTCAGGAGCGTCCGCGCCGAGTTGCCGCGCCAGCGCCACGATGCTTTTGCCTTCGGGTGTGGGGTCAGCCAGGCTGCTCAGCAGCGCGGCTTTGGCCAGTTCACTTTCACTCACGCCAGGCAGCGGGTGAAACTTGGTCGCCATGCGGTTGCCGATGGTGATGGTGCCCGTTTTGTCCAGCAGCAGCACGTCCACGTCGCCCGCCACCTCTACCGCTTTGCCGCTCTTGGCAATCACGTTGGCCTGCAAAGCCCGGTCCATCCCCGCGATGCCGATAGCAGGCAGCAGCCCGCCGATGGTGGTCGGAATCAGGCACACCAGCAGCGCAATCAGCGTGACGGCGGAGGCTGGCGCGCCCGCATAAACGGTGAACGGGTACAGCGTGACCACCGCCAGCAAAAACACCAGCGTGAGGCCGCTGAGCAGAATACTCAGCGCGATTTCGTTGGGAGTCTTCTGGCGGCTGGCCCCCTCCACCAGCGCAATCATGCGGTCAAGGAAGCTCTCGCCCGCGCCAGAGGTGATTTGCACCACGATGCGGTCAGACAGCACCTTGGTGCCGCCCGTCACGCCGCTGTGGTCGGTGCCCGCCTCGCGGATGACGGGGGCCGATTCGCCAGTGATGGCACTCTCGTCCACGCTGGCGAGGCCCTCCACGATTTCGCCGTCGGCGGGAATCATCTCGCCCGCTTCCACGACCACCAGGTCACCACGGGCCAGTTGGGTGCCCGCGATAATTTCCTCGCGCCCGTCAACCAGCCTGCGGGCCTTCACGTCCTCGCGGGCAGAACGCAACGAGGCCGCCTGCGCCTTGCCGCGTGCCTCGGCCAGTCCCTCGGCAAAGTTGGCGAACAGCACCGTCAGCAGCAGCAGCAGTGTGATGGCCAGTTCGTAGCCCCAGGGCTTGCCCGTCACCATGTTGGCAATGGTGAGGTACGCGGTCAGGATGGTGCCGACATACACCACGAACATCACCGGGTTGCGGGCCTGGTCACGCGGCGAGAGTTTGCTGAGGCTGGCGCGGGCCGCGTTCCGCATCAGTTCGGGCGAGAAGATGGACTGTTTAGGGGCGGGGGCGGTGGTCATGGGTTCCACCACATCAGAGAAGGTCTCATAGCGCCCTGATGTTGTGCCTGTGGCCGCTGGCGGGGTATCGGTCAGGTGGCTTAGCGGATTGGCCAGGTGGCTAATTCAGGTAAGGAGTCAGGGTAAGGTGTTAAGGTAAGGATATGACCAGCATCAGCGCCAAAGTGACCAGCAAGGGACAGATCACGCTGCCGAAGGAAATCCGCGAGTTGCTGGGCGTCGGCAGCGGCGATAGCGTGCGGTTTGAGGTGGAGGGGGGCAGCGTGCGCGTCTACCCGCAAAAGCCCCTGCCCGATTTCGCGGCGATGGTGGGCAAATATCCGCTGGGGCCGGAGTGGGACCGCATGAGCGCGACAGAAATCACGGATGAGCTGCGCGGTGACCCCGATGAACGGGCCACCCTGCGGGAAGCGCCGCCACATCCCAACGTGACCCGGCTGGCTGACCTTCTGGCACAGGAAGCCGAGCACAAGGCCGCGCCTGATAGGAGAGAACCGGCTTGAGCGGCGTCTCACTGGATACCAATATCCTTATCTCGCTGTGGCGGGCGGAGGCCACTGCCCCGGCGGTAGTTGAGGCGCTCCGCGAGTATGCGGCGAGGTGGCGGCTGGTATTGAGCGGGCCAGCCTACGCGGAACTGTGCGGCTTTTATATTGGGATAGAAGCCCAACTCGGTGTTCTGGACATTCAAATTATGCCTGACATGCCTCTGAGCGCGTGGCAACGGGCGGGGCAGGCTCACGCGACTTACACGGCGCGGCGCAGACGCAGCGGAGGCGGCCTCCCCCGGCAGATGCTGACCGATTACCTCATCGGCGCACACGCCAGTGTTCACAGCCTGAGCCTCTTTACCCTGAATCCCGACGACTACACCGATTTTCCAGAGGTACCGATTCTGACGCCATGATGGGCGGCCCACCGTGAATTTCTTTCTGAAGGCCGCTGCCCATGCTCCGTTGGCCACCTGGCCAATCACCTGAGCCGGGCGGCCAGCTGACGCCGGGGCTGGCCGGGTGCATCCTGCGGGCATGTCACGGTCTCCTTCTTCAGCCGTCTCCACCTTCAAAAGCCAGCTGACCGAAACGGCCGGCCTGCTCGCCGCCGGAGTCACGCGGCCCGTTCTGGCCCTGTGGAGCGTGCTGGTCGGCCTGCTGTCGCTGGCGCTGCTGGCCGGTTGAGCGGCGTTCTGGCACAATGAGTCAGGTGCCTGCTTTCCATTTTCCCCTCAGCGAGCGCACGGTCTGGGGTATTTCGCTGACCCTACTGCTGCTGGTGCTGACGCTGGACATCAACACGCCGGCCTCTTTCGCGGTGGGCACGGTGCTCAGCGCCTCGGTCGCGCTGGCCGCGCTGGGCGAATCCAGGCGGGCGGTGTGGCCGCTGACAGCGTTGGCAGTACTGGCCAATGTCGTGGCGGGCATCTGGAACGGCTCGCGCGACGGCGTAGTGGGCTACCACCTCGCCAACCGTGCCGTGAGCATCCTGACCGTGCTGCTGGTGGGCTACCTGACCTACCGGGCGCGCGAAGCTTCCGAGCAGGCCGCCGCGTTACGGGAAGAAGAACGCCAGCTGGAACGCGAAAAAGCCCGCCGGCAGCTGGCCGAAGACCTGGGCGGGCCGCTGGGTCAGGCCGAATTTGTGGAGCGCGCGGCGTCGGCCCTGCAACGCCTGACCGGGGCCAGCAGCGTGGAAATCGGCGCGGTGGACCGGGCCATCCTGACCCAGCCTCACGCGCTGGCCCTGGCACCCGACCTGCCCGCCAGCGAGCGTCCCAGCCGCCTGAATACCCGCATCCCACTGGAATTTCTAGCCCACCCGGTCGGCGCGGGCGACGTGTGGGCGACCGAGGGCGGCAATGTCTACCTGGCCCGCCTGCGACGCCCTGGCGACGGCGACCTGCTGCTGATTCTGAATGCGCCGCACACCCCGCCCAGCCTGACCAGTCTCGCCATTCGCACCTTGCAGCCCCTGCTGGAGCGTACCGCCCTGCTGGACGACCTGCGCCAGAATCGTGCGCAGTTGGCCGAACGCGGCGAACTGCTGCGCGACCTCGTGTACGCTTTTTCGCATGACCTCCGCACCCCGCTGCTGGCCAACGCCATGAACATGCGCGCCGCCCTCAGGGGCGCTTACGGCGACCTGCCCGCTGATTACCGCGCCACACTGGACAACGGCCTCCAGGCCAATGAAACTCTGCTGGCGCTGGCCGACCAGCTGCTGAGCGTGGCCAAACTGGAAAGCGGTGAAACCGAGGGCGAAGAACCCGAGCCGGTGCAGCTGCGCGAAACGGTGCTGAGCGTGGCCCATGACCTCAGGCCCCGCGCCGACGCCAAAGCGGTCACGCTGGAAACCAGCCTCAGCAGCGTGACGGTGCTGGGGCGCAAGCACGACCTGCGCCGGGCCGTGCAGAACCTCGTGGACAACGCCATCAAGTTCAGTCCGGCGGGTGGCAGCGTGACCCTGCTGCTGACCGGTGACGGCGACGACGCGACTCTGACCGTGCTGGACAGCGGACCCGGCATTTCCGCTGAGCGTCAGGCGCGGCTGTTTCAGCGGTTCCGGGGCGGCGGCGCGGGCAGCGGCAGCGGGCTGGGCCTGTACCTGACCCGCCGGATTGCCGAGGCGCACGGCGGCGCGGTACGCTACAGCCGCACCGCCCGCGCCCAGAGCCAGTTCACCCTCACCCTGCCGGAGAGCCATGCCTGAGCCTACCCACATCCTGCTGGTCGAAGACCACGCTTTTACCCGCGACGGCCTGCGAGCGACCCTCAACCTGGAAAGTGACCTCCAGGTGGTGGCCGAGGCCCGCAGCGGCGAGGAGGCACTGGAAATTCTGGTTCAGCACCGCGTTGACCTCGCGGTGGTGGATATCGGGCTGCCCGGCATGGACGGTATCGCCACTGCCCGCGAAATCAAGCGGCGCTGGCCCACGGTGCGTATCGTGATGCTCACGGCGCACGACCTGCGCGAGGAGGTGTTCGCGTCGCTGGCTTCGGGTGCCGATGCCTACTGTCTCAAATCGGCCAGCCCGGAGCTGCTGCTGCTGGCGATCCGGGCGGCGGCGGCGGGCAGTGCCTACCTCGACCCGCAGGTAGCCCACCACGTACTGGGCGGCGTGCGGATGCCCGAAGCCCGGTCGCCGCTGACCAGGCGCGAACTGGAGGTGCTGAAGCTGATTGCTGACGGCCTGCCGAACAAGGAGATCGCCGAGCAGCTGGGCATCAGCGTCAGCACCGTCAAACTGCATGTGCAAGACATCCTGGTGAAGCTCCAGGCAGCAGACCGCACCCAGGCGGCAGTCAAGGCGCTGCGGGCGGGATTGCTGTAGCCGGTCTGCTGTGGCTGCGCTGGTGTGACTGGGCTGGGCAGCTGAGCTGGGAGCATGTGACCCGCCGGAGAAAAGAAAACGGCCCACGCCAGAGACCTGGGTGTGAGCCGTGAAACGCTGTACAGGGCGCTGAAAAGCTAGAAGTGACCTGTATGTCCCGCAGGCTCCAGGCCCGTCAGATTTGCTGTCACCACCAGAATGCCTAGCAACAGCAGCACTTCTATACCCAATGTCAACCGCACCCGCCCACCACGGGCGAACCTGGCCCGCACCAGCAAAGCAGCCAGCGGGGTCAGCAGATACAGTCCTACCTTGAGCAGTAATGTCCGCCCATACTCACTCTGAGGTAGCGCCAGCAGGTCTCCAGCGTGATTGAGGGCCATCCCCGCGCCGGTCAGGCCGAGCGTCAGCAGGCAGCCCAGTGCCCATGGAGAGAAGCGCCGGGCCGCATCGGCGTCAGGCCGTATCAGTAGACTCAGGACACCCATGACCCACAGCGACATGGCCCCAGCGTGCAGGGTGTGCAGCAGCCGCACGAAGTCACCGTGGGTCGCTCCATGTCCCATGCCGACCAGCCCCCACAGCGTCAGGCCCGCCGCGCCGAGCGTGGTCAGGCGTGAAAACTGACTGACTTCCGAGGCCATCAGCAGAGACGCGCCCAGCAGCATCCACAGCGCGGCGCGGCCCGCCGGGATGTCCAGCAGGTAGTGCAGGAGGTCGCTGGGGTTCAGGGCGTCCAGGCCCGCCAGGGTCTGCCAGAGGTTCAGGGCCGTGGCCGTCAGGAGCAGCAGAAAGCCTGCTCCCAGCCAGCGCAGGCACACAGGCCACAGCAGCTGCCTGACGCCCGCCCCACCGACCAGCAGCATGGCTCCCAGGTACAGCAGGAATCTGGCTATCACCTGACGCCCATTATCTGACGCTGAACACGCTCTGGCCCGTCACCACATGGCCGTCGTCCGAGAGGATGCGCCAGATGACCGCATAGTTTCCAGACTTCAGCCCAGTTTTGAGGGGCAGACCCAGTCTGGCAGCCATTCCCGAAAGTTTGGGCGCGGTGTCGGCCCGCACAGCCTCGTCGTTTTTCACGCTGATTCTGGCTTTGGTGAGGTCGGCAGCAGCGCGGTTCAGGGCCAGCTGGTCTCCCGTTTCCGGGAATGGATAGACCTTGAAGGTCGCAAAGTGCAGGTCAATCGGCTCCGAGAAGGTCAGCTGCACGGCTTTCGGGGCGCTGACAGTGGCGAAGGCGGCGGGTGTCAGGCCGGTGACTGCCGTGTGGGCCGAGGCGCTGGCGCTCAGGGCCAGCAGCGCGGCCAGCAGGTGCCGCCGCATCATTTCACCGCCGTATGGCTGGCGGGGTAGTCCTTGTCGGTATCGTCCCAGGCGACCACTGAGCCGTCCGCGTAGGTCTGGTAGACCTTCCAGGCCACGTCGGCGGGCTGTGCCGGATTCCTGGCCTGGAAGAAGAAGCGGGCAAACTCGTCCGGGGCGATGCGGCCCTTCCAGGTGACTTCAGTGATGAGGCCCGCATCGTTCTTTTTGACGGTGTGGGTAAAACCGGGAAGCGTCTGAAAACGGCTGACGGCGATTCCGTCGGGGAGAATCAGGCGCACCGCGACTGTGGCAGAGGCCTTTTCACTGGGAACTTGCAGGCGGTAGGTTTCGGAGATTCCAGTCTTGCTTTCACTCAGGCCCATCTCGGTCTTGACGGTAGCGTGGGCAACAGCGACGGATAGCAGGGCGGCAGACAGCAGGGCAAAGATTTTGTTCATGATGATTTCCTTTTGAACCTCGAGTGCTAGGGGATAGCTGACGGCACAAGAAAGCGGAAGCTTGAGGTATACCTACCAAATTGCTTCCGCTTCAACAGC
>JAGLBK010000067.1 GCA_018260275.1 Deinococcus sp. | reverse complement strand
CATAATGGGGCAGTTTAGCGCCAAGCGGGGCTTTTCAAAGGCGACTTGTAGAACACGCGGTATAGGTCGCCCTGTGCTGTTCCCGCTCAGGTGACGCGCTGTCCGGCCAGTCCGTTCGCTCTCAGCAGCGGCCCCTTAAAATGAGGCGATATCAAAACCTGCTGTACTAAGGAGTTTCCATGAAAACTGCCAATTTTATCGCCGGAGGCCGCACCCTCAAAGGCGAACTCCGCAAAGACGGCCTGCTGTATGACGCGGCGGGCGAGGCCCACAAGGCCGCTGACGTGCAGTTTCTGCTGCCGCTTAAGCCCGGCAAGGTCATCGCGCTGGCGCTGAATTACGGCGACCACGTCAAGGAACTGGGCTTTGCCGCGCCGCCCGAGCCGGTGATGTTCCTCAAGCCCAATACCAGCCTGCTGCCGCACGGGGGCACCGTCATTTATCCGCGCGGCGCGAAATATATGCACTACGAGTGCGAACTGGGAATAGTCATCGGGCGCGATGCCCGCCGAGTGAAGGCAGCCGACGCCGAGGATTATATCGGCGGCTACACCATCTCCAACGACCTGGTGGTGCGCGATTATGTCTCCAACTATTACCGCCCTCCCATGCGGGCCAAGGGCTGGGACACCTTCGGGCCGATGGGGCCGTATTACGTCACCAAAGACGAGATTGCCGACCCCTACAACCTGGGCATTCGCTCGTATGTCAATGGCGAATTGCGGCAGGAAGGTAACACCTCGGACATGATCCGGCGCGGTCCCGAACTGATCGAGTTCATGAGCCGTTTCATGACCCTGGAAGCGGGCGACGTGATTCTGACCGGCACTCCCGAAGGCGTGAGCCACGTTCACCCCGGCGACGTGATGCGCATGGAAATCGACGGCCTGGGCGCACTGGAAAACCCGGTGGCGCTGGAGGACGAGAGTGCCGAGCCTTTGATTGCCGACGAAGGAGAAAGGAAGTAGATGGGTGATGGATGATGGGAGATAGAAAAACCCATCATCCATCATCTATTTTCCATCATCCTTATGCCTCACCTCACCCTCGAATACACTGACAATATTGCCGATCCGCGCATCCCCAAGCTGTTGCAAAAGCTGAATGGCGTGCTGCTGGCTCAGCCCGACATCTTTCCGGTGGGCGGCATCCGGGCGCGGGCCTACCGCCTCAGCGAGTACGCGCTAGCCGACTCTGCCGAGCCTTCCGACGCTTTTGTGCATCTGTCGCTGAAACTGGCGCAGGGGCGTAGTGAGGAAATCAAGAAGGAAACTGGAGACGCTCTGTTCGCCGTGCTGACCGAACATTTTGCCGAAGCCTACGCCGCGCATGGGCTGATGCTCTCGGCTGAAATCGGTGAGTTCAGCGAGGCCGGAACGTGGAAGAAGAACAATATTCACGCGCGGTACAGGAAGTGACCCGGTGCGGGGCAACTGACCATGTTTTTAGTGCTGAGTAAACGCTATTCGGATGATTCGCGCCTGCTTTCGGAAGCAGCCCGTCAGCGTGGCTGGCAGATTCACCGTTTGCAATCCAGTCAGGTTCCAGACGAACTTCTGGGAAAAGAGTGCCGGGTTTATGCAGAAGGTTTTCTGGTTGAACACATCGCAACACAGTTGAACTTGCAGCTTTTGCGTCCGGCAGATGCTTTACTGTCTCGTTTGCCCCCGGCACTCCTTCAGCGAACTGTGCGTTTCGTATGCGCCTCTGAACTCGGTAGACGTGATGCAGACGCTTTTATTAAGCCTGCCGACCAGAAGTTATTTCCGGCGGGCATTTACCGACCTGAAGACGAAATACCAGGATTTCAGATGCTTGAACCGACTGACCCAGTTCTCGTTTCCGATGTAGTGGATTTTCAGCGCGAATATCGCTTTTTTGTACTGGATGCCCAGATTATGACGGGTTCGGTGTACTGGGATGGACAAATTGTGCCGCAGGTGCAGGTCGGTTATGAGGGGAGGGGCGATGAACTTTGGAGCGAAGCCAGGGCGTTTGCACAGCGAGTTTGTGACTTAACCTCTGAATTGCCCCGGAGTTGTGTGCTGGATATTGGTCTGCTGGCTTCTGGGCAGTGGGCCGTTATCGAATTCAATCCAACCTGGGCCTCTGGTATTTACGGTTGCACACCAGAGCAGGTACTGACTTGCCTTGAAGCCTCTGAAATCAAAAGGAATTAACCATGCTCACCCAAGACCAAATCAAGGATGCCGCCACCCGCTTACATAATGCCGAGGAAACCCGCCAGCAAATCGGGCAGCTTTCCCGGCAATATCCCGACATCACCATCGAGGACGCCTACGCCGTGCAGGACGCCTGGGTCGGGCATAAGCTGGGGCTAGGGCGCAAAGTGTACGGCCATAAAATCGGCTTGACCTCGCGGGCCATGCAAAAGAGCAGCAACATCAGCGAACCCGATTACGGCGTGCTCCTCGACGATATGGTGTTTGCCGAGGGTTCCGAAATTCCGACCAGCCGTTTCATTGTGCCGCGCGTGGAGGTCGAACTGGCCTTCCTGCTTGAAAAGGACTTGGAGGGGCCAAATTGCACGGTATTCGACGTGCTGAACGCCACGGCTTACGTTTTCCCGGCTATCGAGATCATCGACGCCCGCATTCAGCAGATCGATCCCGAGACCAAGGCCACCCGCAAAGTCTTTGACACCATCAGCGACAACGCTGCCAACGCGGGAATCATCACCGGGGGCCGTACTGTGCGGCCGTTTGACGTTGATCTGCGCTGGATGGGCGCCTTGCTCTACAAAAACGGCGTGATCGAGGAAACGGGCGTGGCGGCGGGCGTCCTGAACCACCCGGCTAACGGTGTCGCGTGGCTGGCAAACAAATATGCCCCGCACGGGCGCAAGCTGGAAGCGGGGCAGGTCATTCTGGCAGGGTCGTTCACGCGGCCCGTCGAGGCCGAACCCGGCGATGTATTCCACGCCGATTACGGCCCGCTGGGGGGCGTGGCGTTCAGGTTCAGCCGTTAAGCCCGGCAGCCTCTCCCAGCAACTCATAAGACCGCTGCCGCCTCAGCGGGTCGTGGGTATAAGCCGCCACCATCAGTTCATTCGCACCCGTCTGGGCCACCAGTTCCTGCAAGTCGGCCCAGACTTGTTGCGGCGTGCCGATGCGGGCTTTTTTCAGCAGCTTGGCGGGGTCGGTTTCCATGTCCTCAAGCCACTGCCGCGCGTCTGCCGGACTGAGCAAGGGGCCGCGCTGCCCGCTCAGGATGCCCAGTGACAGAGCAGCGGAAGTCAGCGCCAGCTCGTGCGCTTCGTCGTCGGTGTCGGCGGTCAGCGCGTTGACGCCCAGGATCGCGTACGGCTCCGCGAGTGGGCCGGGCCGGAAGTAGCGGTGGTAGGTCTGCACCGCCGTGACCGGGTCTTCCTGGCTGAAGTGGTAGGCGAAGGCAAAGCCCACGCCCAGTTCGCCCGCCAGTTGCGCCCCGTACAGGCTGGAACCCAGAATCCACAGCGGCGGCAGCGGCACGCCGCGCGGCTCGGCCAGCACGCCCTCGAAGACAGCTCCGGCAGGCCAGTCCAGTTCTCCGGCGAAGGCGCGTAGCTGCGCGATCTGCTGAGGAAAATCGTCGGCCATCAGCGCCTCGCGGCTGCGGCGCAGGGCCAGCGCGGTGCGGCCATCGGTGCCCGGTGCGCGGCCCAGCCCCAGGTCGATCCGTCCCGGATACAGCGCTTCCAGGCTCATGAAATTCTCGGCGACCTTCAGCGGCGAGTGGTTGGGCAACATGACGCCGCCCGAGCCGACGCGGATGCGCTGGGTGCGCTCGGCGGCCAGCGCAATCAGGATTTCGGTGGCCGCACTGACAAAAGCCACGCTGTTGTGGTGCTCGGCAATCCACAGGCGCTTGTAGCCAGCGCGGTCTACCGTTTCGGCCAGTTCCAGCGTGTGGCGCAGCGCCTCGCCGGGCTGCTGGCCGGAACTTACGGGCGTCAGTTCGAGAACGGAAAGGGCGGGAGGAGTCATATCCCGAGTATCCGCCTGCCGGGGCCTGCTGACCGTAACTTAGGACTATTCTGACGCTATGACCGACCCGCTGCATAACCCGTTCAAGGCGGCCCTGACGCAGAAACAATCCCAGATCGGCCTATGGCTGGGCCTGGCCGACCCCTACTGCGCCGAAATCTGCGCCGGGGCGGGCTTCGACTGGCTGCTGATCGATGGAGAACACGCGCCCAACGATGTCCGTACTACGTTGAGCATCTTGCAGGCTGTTGCCCCTTACCCGGTCTCCCCTGTCGTGCGCCCGCCCGTCGGTGAGGTGCATCTGGTCAAGCAGTACCTCGATCTGGGCGTGCAGAACCTGCTCGTTCCGATGATCGACACCGCCGAGCAGGCCCGGCGGATGGTCGCCGCCACCCGCTACCCGCCCCAGGGCATACGCGGTGTGGGCAGCGCTCTGGCCCGCGCCTCACGCTGGAACGCGGTGCCGGACTACCTGCACCGGGCCAACGACGAAATCTGTCTGCTGGTGCAGGCCGAAACGAAAATGGCGCTGGATAATCTGGACGCGATTTTAGAGGTAGACGGCGTGGACGGTGTCTTTATCGGCCCCGCCGACCTCAGCGCCAGCCTGGGCCACCTGGGGAATCCAGGGCATCCGGACGTGGTGCAGGCCATCGAAGGGGCCATCACTCGAATCGTGGCGGCGGGCAAGGCGGCGGGCATTCTCAGCGCCGACGAAAAACTCTCGCGCCGTTACCTGGAACTGGGCGTGACCTTCGTGGCGGTGGGCGTGGACACGACGCTGCTGGCACGCGGGGCACGCGCACTGGCCCAAAGCTTCAAGGCGGGCAGCAAAACCGAGCAAAACGAACCATCCGGGCCGTACTGACTGCTGCAAAGCGAGAGTGGTTGAGGTGGCCTTTTGACCTCAAGCGCTCCATTAACCTTCCAGTGGTCTATTCGGCGCGTACTGGACGGCAATGAACAGGTCGGTCCTGACCCTCTCCGTACGTTGATCGGAACTTTGCCAGCCACAGGCCATTCGGTCAGGCGATGGTCTTTGCGGCGCCAGGGGCCGCCCCTTCCGTCACGACTGCTGTTTCCGTCATGGCTGGCATGGCCTGGGCCGCCGGGAGAACGGTCACGGGCGCAGCGGGCTGGGCACTGATGACGATGGTCTCGGCAGGTGTGGGCTTGTCGTGAACGGCTTCCTCGAACTCTTCCTTGAGGCCCTGGGTGCCCCGGCGAAACTCGCGCAGCGCCCCGCCGAGGCTCTTGCCCAGCTCCGGCAGGCGCTTGGGGCCAAAGACGATCAGGGCGACCAGCAGAATCGGGATCAGGTGGCCGGGTTCCAGAAGGTTAAACATGCTGTCACTCTCTCCCCCGACGTTAAATCCTGGGTTAAACCTGCCGCTGTGCCGCTGGTGCCGCCGCCAGGCTGGGTTACTTCAGCAGGCTCATAAAAGCCTTGAACGTGCCCAGCGTGTGAGGATGCGCGGCAAACAGCAGCTCGGGGTGCCACTGCACGGCCAGCAGTCCGTCGCCCTCGATGCCCTCGACGATGCCGTCCGGGGCGACGGCGGTGGCCCGCAGCGTCGGGGCCAGTTCACGGATGGCCTGGTGGTGGTACGAGTTGACCAGTGCCCGTGCGCCGTGGTGGCGTTCCAGCAGACTGCCCGCGCTGAACGCGACTTCGTGGCCCAGCACGGGCGGGTCGGCCTGCTGGCTGTGATCTATCCAGCTGTCGGGCGCGTCGGGCAGGTGCTGCCAGAGGGTGCCGCCTTCCAGCACATTGATCATCTGAAGGCCCCGGCAGATGCCGAAAACGGGTTTGCCCAGTTCGCGGGCCGCGCGGTAAAGCGCTTCTTCAAAGGCGTCGCGCTGTTCGTCTACTGCGCCCAGACCACGCCGAGGATGCTCTCCGAAATGACGGGGATGAACATCCACACCGCCGGTCAGCAGGACGGCGTCGACCTGCCGGGCATAGTCGGCGGCCAGCTCAGGGAGGACGGGCAGCAGCATTGGCAGCGCCCCGACCTGTTCGAGCGCCTCGGTGTAGTGCTTGGCGACCCCGTTGCGGTAAAAAGTCGTGAAAAATTGCGAGCAGCTCAGGCCGATCAGAGGACGGGAAGCCATGCAGAGCAGCATAACCGCCCGGCGTTTCATGTGACGCTCAATCTGGCCGCGCAGGCTTTGTGGGCCGAACCGTTGGCACAGGAGGTGTCCCATGACCATCAGCAACACTGCCGCCCAGATCATCCGTAAGCCGCGCCTGACCCTGGAAGCCAGATTCCAGAGTTTCTCGCGCCGCATCGCCGATTTCTCGGGTACGGCGCTGGCCTTTACGGCGGCCTTCACGATCGTGCTGGTCTGGGGCGTCACCGGGCCGCTGTTTCACTACTCGGACGCCTGGCAGCTGGTTATCAACACCGGCACCACCATCGTCACCTTCCTGATGGTCTTTCTGATCCAGAATGCCCAGAACGAGGACACCCGCGAGCTGCACGCCAAGCTCGACGCCGTGCTCCAGGAACTCCGCGCCGAACGCGGCATGATCCACGACGCCGACCTGCTCGAACTGTCCCCCGCCGAGATTCTGGAAGAAGTTCGCGCCGGGGAAGACTGAACTTCGCCGGTTTGCTCTAGAGCAGCTTGCATAAAAAGGCCACGTTGTTTGTGGCTTTTTATGCCGAGCGGAGCGAGTAACTTTTAGTGAGCAGCTGGAATAATGGAGCCGTTTGGGGCGGGGTTCTACAAATGGCGTAATCATGCAAGCTGCTCTACAGTTGACCGGTGCGCCGCCTCGCCTGCCTGTTGCCGCTGCTCTGCGTGTCAGGGCAGGCGGCGGGGCAGGCACTTTCCGTTCAGGCTGTACCAGGGCAGCCTCTGCTGGTGGTCAGTGGCGTGCGGCTGGCCGACTTCGAGGGTCGGGCGCGGGACGCCGCCCTACAAGCCCTGGCCCGGCAGCTGTATGCCCGCTACCGGGACGACGCCGATTTTCTGCTGCTGGTCGCCAATCGCCGCAGTATTCCGGCGCAGACCAGTGTGGAGGGCTACCATTTCCGCGTCAGCAACGGCGTCAGCGGCATCGGTGCGCCCCTGTTCAACGACGGAGCGCGGTTCGGGGGCACGCGGCGGCTTCAGGGCATCCTGTATTTCCCGCGCCGCACGGCCTTCTGGCGGTTGCCCCTGCTGCACGAACTGGCCCACCAGTGGATGAACGACGCCCTGCCCACCGCCGAGCGCGGGCATTTCGGCTTTTGCGGGGCGGGCAGTCAGGTGGGCGGCTTCGACCCAGGCAGCCTGAAAAGCTTAGGCAACGACGTGTATCAGGCCAAAAATCTGGCCGGGCGGCCCTTCGGTACGGCGGCCAACGGGAGCAATTCGGTGCCGTACTCCACCTTCGAGCTGTACCTGATGGGTCTGGCCCCTGCCAGCGAGGTCGCGCCCTTTCCCTGCGCCGAAAAAGCCTTGTGGCTGGACGAAAAACGGGGGTTGTTCCGCGCCGCGAAGATGAACACCCTGACTGTGGCCGACCTGACGCGGCGGCTGGGGCCACGCCTGCCCGACTACACCGGCAGCCCAAAGACCTTCCGGGTGCTGGCGGTGCTGCTCTCGGAAACCCCTCCCAGTCCGGCGGATGTTCGGGCGACGGCGGCAGCTATGCGGCAGGTGGTGGCGGTGGGGGACAACGGTGACAGCACCTTTTCCTTCTGGGAAGCCACACACGGGCGCGGCAGGCTGGAACTGGTGACGCCCACGCGCAAATAAAAGTTCCGGCCAAATAAAAATCCCCGCACGGTGGCGGGGAAATTCGGGTGAGATGGTTCTCAAGCGGTGGTCTGGGGCATCGGGGTGACGTGGCCCCCGGTCCGGGCGACGGCGTCGCGCACCACGTCACCGGTAATCAGTTCCTGGGTCAGCAGCGCCTCGGCGACCTCGTGCATGGCCTGGCTGTACTCGGTGACCAGGGCGCGTGAACGCTCGTAGGCCTTGTTCAGAATGCGCTTGACGTCCTCGTCGACCAGCTGGCTGGTATGTTCGCTGAACATCTTGGGCTTGCCCATATCCTCGCCCAGGAACACGGGGCCGCTGTCGGTTTGCAGCGCCATGTTCTTGAAGTTCTCGCCCATGCCCCATTCCAGCACCATCTTGCGGGCAATATTGGTCGCCTTGCGGAAGTCGTCGGCGGCCCCGCTGGTGATGTTGCCGGTAAAGACTTCCTCGGCGGCGCGGCCTCCCAGCGACACGACCAGCTGGTTTTCCAGGCGCTCCTTGCTCATCAGCACCTGTTCTTCGGGGAGGTAGAAAGCGGCTCCCAGCGCACGCCCACGCGGAATGATGCTGACCTTTTGCAGTTTGTCGCTGCCCGGAATCACGGTGGCGGTCACGGCGTGCCCGGCTTCGTGGAAGGCGATGGCGCGTTTTTCCTCGGGGCTGATAGTCAGCGAGCTGTTTTCCAGGCCCAGGGTGATCTTGTCGAGCGCCCGGTAAAAGTCGCTCATGTCGATCTGGGTCTTGCCGATGCGGGCAGCTTCCAGCGCGGCCTCGTTGGTTACGTTCTTGAGGTCGGCCCCCGAGAAGTAAGGCGTGCTCTTGGCGACTTCCTCGATGTCCACGCCCTCGCCGATAGGCTTGTTGCGCATGTGCACCTTCAGGATGGCCTCGCGCTCCTTGAGGTTGGGCAGGTCGATGGTCACCTGACGGTCGAAGCGGCCAGGGCGCAGCAGCGCCGGGTCGAGCACGTCGGGGCGGTTGGTCGCGCCCAGCACGATCACGTTGCTGGCCTTGTCGAAGCCGTCCATCTCGGAAAGAATCTGGTTGAGGGTCTGCTCACGCTCGTCGTGTCCGCCGCCGATGCCCGCGCCGCGCTTGCGCCCGATGGAGTCGATTTCGTCGATGAACATGATCGCCGGGGCACTCTTGCGGGCGTCCTCGAACAGGGTGCGCACGCGGCTAGCGCCCACACCCACGAACATTTCCATGAACTCGGAGGCGCTGACGCTGAAAAAGGGCACGTCGGCCTCGCCAGCGATGGCGCGGGCCAGCAGCGTTTTACCCGTTCCGGGAGGGCCGACCAGCAGCACGCCCTTGGGGATTTCCGCGCCGATCTGGTGGTACTTGCCGGGGTTTTTCAGGAAGTCCACGACCTCGATCAGTTCCTTCTTGGCTTCCTCGTGCCCGGCCACGTCGGTGAACTTGGTCTGCACGCGGTTTTCCTTGCCGTACTTCTTGGCCTTGGACTGGCCGAACTGCATGACGCCGCTCTGGCTGCCCTGCGCCCGCATGAAGAAAAAGTACATCATGCCCATCAGCAGCAGCACCGGCAGGAAGGTCGCCACCAGATTCAGCCATTGGCTGGGGGCCTGAAAGCTGGTCTTGACATTGTGTTTTTGCAGCTCGGGCAGCAGGTTGTTGTCGGGGGTCGCCAGGTTGCCCGGCAGGCGCACGCTGAAGCCCTTGACGTTATTGTCGTTGCCCACGGTGATCGCGTCTTTGAGCGTGACCTGGGCGGTGTTTTCTTTGATGATGACCTGCTCGACTTTGTCCTGCGCCAGCAGGGTTTTGAACTGGTTGTAATCGACCGCGCTCCGGCCCGGCAGGCTGGTCTGGGTAAACATCAGAAACAGTGCCAGAACGAACAGAACGATAAGCCATGGATTTGTGAACCGCCTCAAGGATGGGCCTCCGAAAAGTTAAGTGGTGGAGCAGATTGCCGTGCTGTAAAAGGAGAAATAGAACGTACAGGGCGCAGCTCACCCTGAGACTTGAGTGTACCAGTATCAAATGACTTAAGCTAGGATAGTTCCCCCAGCTTCCTGAACTTTCCTTTACCGTTCTGTTTTACTCGTACCCAAAGGTAAATTACCGCCTGTTTAGTCTGGTTTCTTTCGGGTCGATCTTGAGCCGGCTGGAATAACGGTTGGTGTGGAATTGCGCCGGGACTCTCTCAGACTGGTGCACTTTTAGACGTTTGCTGTAAACATCAAAAAACTCCGGCTGGCCCGTCCTCTTTCAGGATCGCCAGCCGGAGTTTCACTGGGAGGTTATTTGCCCGGATCGGCGAACGAACCGAGGCCGACCACGGTCTTATTCACCAGACCGTCGGGGCCGCTGACGACCTGCCGCACGTAGATGTTATGAATGACGTTCTGGGTCGCCGGATCGAATTTGAAGTTGCCGTGCGGCGAGGGGAAATTGGTCGCCCGCAGCGCGGCCAGCAGCGCCGCCTTGTCGTCGGTCTTGCCTCCGGTCTTTTTGATCGCCTCGGCCACCACGCGGGCAGTGTCCCAGCCACGCAGGGCATAGACACCGGGGACGTCGTTGTACTTCTTCTTGTAGGCCGCCACGAACAGCTTGTTCTGCGCATTGCTGAGGTCCTGTACCCATGGCCCGACGCTGATGGCCCCGGCGATACCCTTATCGACCGAGTTCAGCAGCTTTTCATCGACCATATCGCCCGAAACAGCCAGTTTGACCGATTTGTTCAGCCCGAACTGCACGAACTGCTTCAGGAACAAAATGGCGTCCGAGCCGCTGAGGAAGGTGTAGACCGCGTCCGGCTTGGCGGCGGCGATGCGGGCCAGGTAAGAGCTGAAATCGCTGCTGCCTAGTGGCGTGTAGACCTCGCCCGCGACCTTGCCCCCAGCGGCGGTGTACGACTCCTTGAAGTCCTTGATCGAGTCCTTGCCGAAAGCGTAGTCGGCGGCCACCAGGAAGGTGTTTTTGCTGACCTTTTCGGCCACGTACTTACCGAAGGGGTGGTTGAACTGCCAGCCCGAACCCGAGGCGCGGAACACATACGGGTTTTTCCTGCTGCGGGTCAGGTCGTTGCCCAGCGCGTTGAACACGACGAGCGGCACCTGCGCCTTCTCGACCACCGGAGCCAGAGCGTAGGCGCTGGGGGTGAGCACCACGCCCGCCAGCAGGTCCACCTTGTCCTGGCTGATCAACTTGTTGGCCTTTTTCAGCGCCACGGCGGGGTCGGCTTCCTCGTCTTCCTTGATGAGCTGGATGGTCTTTCCCCCGGCCTTGTTGCCGACCGAATCCAGGTACAGGTTCATACCGCGCCAGCCTTCCTCGCCCAGCGCCGCGTAGACGCCGGAAAAGGGCATGATGACGCCGACTTTGACGGTGCCCGACTGGGCCGAGGCGAGGCTGCCGGAAAGCAGGGCGGTGGATAACAGGGCGAGTACGGTACGCGATTTTACTTTCATTGGAAACCTCCAGAGGAGTGGAAGGGAACAGGGAACATACCCACCGGTATGTCATGTGCAAACGAAGAAGCTGTCTGGACGACCAGGCGTGGCCTGTACAT
Source organism: Deinococcus sp. (assembly GCA_018260275.1). Lineage (GTDB taxonomy): Bacteria > Deinococcota > Deinococci > Deinococcales > Deinococcaceae > Deinococcus. The sequence continues at coordinate 1,135 of JAGLBK010000067.1, read as the reverse complement.
TGGTCGATATGGAAACATACTTTTGGGTATGTCGATTATGGCGTGCCTGGAGAGGCGGTGTCAAGGCGTGTAAGGGGGACTACCTGTAGGAAAAGGGCCGCGTGGGGCTCCTTGCAGAGGGGAACTTTCAGTGAGAAAACACCTTTAGACTTCCTGCCAAAGTCATCCATTCCGCGCAGGTCTGAAAATCATTGAGGCAAAGCCCCGAAGCCTGAGCGGTTGTTGCCCTTAGACTCTTAGACTTTTTGACCGCTAGACCCACCTCGTAGCCACTTTGGCAGGAGGTCTTTTATGAGGAGTGATATACCCACACACCGTGCTCGTCGGTGCGCCCCAGTTCGCCGCGCAGGTGCAGGTGTTCGAGGTGCGCCAGCGTTTCGGCCAGGGCAAAACGCAGATTCGCCTCGTTGAGTGGGCGCGTGAACATTTTCTGGGACACTTGATAGGCGTTGCCCGGCACCTCGGCCACCGTCCGGCGCAAAAAGTCCAGCCGCTCGTGGTGGTGGTCGCGCAGACTGCTGGCCCGCGCGGCTACGTCGCCCATTTCCGGCCCGTGGTGCCCGACGATGGCCCGGCGTGGACTGAGCTCCTCGTACTGCTTCAGCGTGCCGAAATAGTCTGCCAGCGGGTCAGGGCGGCTGTAAGCGTACAGGCCGATATTAGGGGTAATGCGAGGCAGGATGGTGTCGGCGGCAATCATCAGCCCTTCTTCCGGCAGCCACAGCGCCAGATGTCCGTCGGCGTGGCCTGGCAGCCACAGCACTTCCCAGCTGCGTCCGGCCAGTTCTACCCGGTCGCCTTCCTGCACGGTGCTCCAGAGCTTTGCAGGCGTGACCATGCCCCGCAGAACACGGTGAAACTGCTCCTGAGAACCGTGCAGCTCCTGCGGCAGGCCGTTCGCGTGCATCTGGGCCAGCACACGGGGCAGCCACTCGTCCCAGTGCTGCCAGTAAGCCGCGCCGTGCCGGGCTTCTATGTCCAGCAGCACGATCTGCGCCCCCAGGTCTTCCAGCACGCCCGCCAGCCCGTAATGGTCGGGGTGGTGGTGAGTCACGATGACCCGTTTCACGTCGCTCAGTTTCAGGCCCAGCTGCGCCAGCCCGTCTTCCAGCCCGGCCCGCCCGCCCGGCCCGCG
>JAGLBK010000066.1 GCA_018260275.1 Deinococcus sp. | reverse complement strand
CACCGCCACTCAGAAAGTTCGGATGGCTGAAGACGCCTGGAATACCCGTGACCCACAGCGGGTTTTGCTGGCCTACACAGAAGACAGCCAGTGGCGCAACCGCTCCGAGTTCCTGCGGGGGCGCGGGGCCATCGTTCAGTTCCTGACCCGTAAGTGGGAGCAGGAGCTGGACTACCGTCTGATCAAGGAGCTGTGGGCCTTCCAGGGCGATCATATCGCCGTGCGTTTTCAATATGAGTACCACGATGCGCAGGGACAATGGTTCCGGGCTTACGGCAACGAGCAATGGGCCTTTACCCCAGAAGGGCTGATGTACCGCCGCGAAGCTTCTATCAACGACGTCGCTATTCAGGAAAGTGAACGGAAGTTCCGCTGGCCTGCTGGTCCCAGACCTGCTGACCATCCTGGCCTGAGCGAACTGGGCCTCTGATGGCCCGGCTGGTCTATGAACGGGCCGACCTGCTTCCGGTGCTCGGGGAAATCTTCCGGGAATACGGCTACGAGGGAACCAGTCTCGCGCTCATTACCGGGCGTACAGGGCTTGGAAAGGGGAGCCTCTATAACTTCTTCCCGGGTGGTAAGTCGCAGATGGCTCAGGCTGTACTTGGGGACATACAGGCGTGGTTTGCACAGGAAATTTTCCAGCCCCTTGAAGAGGGTGGGGGTCTGGAACCCATGTTTGACCGCGTCGAGGCTTACTTTTGCCAGGGCAGACGGGTATGCCTGATGGGTACCTTTGCCCTGACGGAGACACGGGACAGGTTCGCGCAGCAGCTCAGTGTTTACTTTGAGCGCTGGGAAGCTGTCCTGGTCACTTATTTCACCCGGCGGGGTGAGACTGAGAAGCTGGCCCGGCAAAAGGCGGTCGATATCCTGATCGGTATTCAGGGCGGTCTGACGCTCAGCCGGGCCAGGAATGATCCTGAATACTTTCGGCAGGGGCTAAAGCATTTGCGTGAAACCCACTGCGGCTGAGAGGTGCGGTGTTCCGGTTGCTGGTGCTTTCCCTTCAGATGACGGGAGCCTGCTTCCAGGGTTTCACCCGGCTGGCGCGTCAGGTGATACTGCCCCAGCTTGAAGTCACAAATGGGGTCGATTTAACTTTAAGTCCATAGAGAGAAAAATGATTTTCTAGACAAGTGATGTGTATCTGATCGGCCAAGCTGATTCCTCGGCCCAGCGGGCGCGACTCAGTCATCTCGACCGGTTGTAGGACCCCCAAAAGCGATTTTCTGAGGCTTGGTCCTGAGGATAATTCTATATATACACTTAGACTCATCTCTGCTATTCTCTCTACATGCTTCCCGCACCTTCACACCTCAGGCTTTTGCTGGAGCGCCAGCAGTACGAGGAATTTTTTAATGAGCTGCTCCCGCACGTCTCCGATAAGCTCTCGACACGTAAGAACGTCCTCTCGGGGTGGCGTGTTTATGCGAGATTTCTGGGGGAAACAGGGGAGAGCCTGCTCAATTTTCAGCAGGTAGGACTTGAGTACGTCCAGTGGCTTAAAGCTCAGGATGTCGCTCCGGCGACCCTCAATAACCGTTTAGCACAGGTCAGGAAGCTCTACGCTCTTTTGCTGACGCTGGAGCTGGTGCGGAACAATCCTTTTCTCGGAACGGCCGGTGAACACAACCCTGTCGATGAACGCCGTGAGGTGTACTCATCAACGGAAGTGCAGCGGCTCCTTGCACACGCTGACATGCAGGAACGTCTGCTGGTTCTTCTGGCGACTGAAGCCGGTCTCTCGGGAAGTGAGGTGCGGCGTCTGAAGTTCGGTGACCTTCTGGCTGATGGGGCGGAGTTACGAATCTGGCGGGTGAGGTACCGGCAGGATGGATTTGAACCCGTGCAAGTGGTGGAGTGTTCAGCGGTGCTTCAGGATGCCCTGGCTCAGTGGTTGAAAGTACACGGAGCAACCCCCCTGTTTGAAAGCGTGCCGGAGGACTTCCTGTTTGAGGTTGAGGGAAGGGCTTTGACCGATCCGGAACTTCTGTCCAGGCTTTATTACCTGTGTCAGCGGGCGAATGTCATCTATAGGCCCTGGCGAGCGCTGCGGCATGTGGCTGGGGTTCAGAAACTGGCTGCTGGGCTAGATAAGACTGTTGTGCAGCGGCAGGTGGGGGTTCGGTGGCTGGGACCTCTGGCGAAACGGGCAGGTCTGGTGGATGGTCGAAAGGTACGTTGGATGAAAGGGTGAGTTTCAATGTATATAACAAAGTATCTAATGTGATATTTGCATACAGATCAGGGCACTGCCGCTTCCTGTCGGCATCCACCACGCCCCGCCCATTTCCAGGCCTCTAGAGCAGCTTGCATAATTGTGCCATTTGTGGAACCCCACCCCAACCAGAACAGCACCCGTGAAGGGGCTTAGTCGCTCCATTATTCCAGCTGCTCACTAAAAGTTACTCGCTCTGCTCGGCATAAAAAGCCAGGTTGTTTGTGGCCTTTTATGCCGAGCTGCTTTAGGGCCTGCTTCTGAGGATGGTACAGCTAGATTTCACGGGCAAAACCCGGTTCTTCAGAAAGTCAGGAGCCTCATCCCTGAAGGTGACATCGGCCTCGCACAGGGATTCCGTTGCGGGCAGCACCTCTTTCATGACCAGGGTTCCCCGGTCGAGGCGGAGGGAAGGGAGACTCATCTTGCCCATCCTAATGGGCATCGCCAGTGGTCAATGCGGCTGTACTCGCACATCCGTAGGCCATTTGCGCTATTCCGCCGGGCGGCGTCAGCCCCTATGCTTCAGAACCTGAGGTTTTCGCCCCCATCATCCGAGGTGAACCATGATGCGCACGACCAAGACGAAAACTGCCGCTCCCCAGACCCAGCGCATGACCGTAACCGCTGGCCTGAAGGAACTCAAGCTGCTGAACAAGCGTATCGCCGCCCGTATCGATGACCTCAAGGCGATTCGCACCCGCCGCTCCAGTACCGAGACCATTGCCGGAGTGAACAGAAAGGACTTCGACGACACTGCCCGCGAGGGATTCCAGGCGATTCAGGCGCTGCTGGCCCGCCGGGACGCCATCAAGGCCGAAATCGTGCGTTCCAATGCCGAAAGTACCGTTACAGTCGGTGGCAAACGCATGACAGTGGCCGCCGCCATCGAGCGCAAACGCGCCCTGGAAGCCCAGAAGAAAAATCGCCGCCGCGATGAGGACTTCGTGCCGACCCAGGAAACGCTGGTGCAGCACCTGCGTACCCAATATGCAGTGGCCGTGGCAGAAGAGGCCAACCTGCTGAGCGTGATGGAGTCCGAGCGCGAGATGCGCGTGAATAGTTTCCTGAATCAGGAACGCAGCAAGGGCCAGAACCAGAAAGATACGGGCATCGATACCAAAGCCATCGAGGACGCTTACCGCGCCGCGAATACGCCGGTCATCGACGACCCGCTCGACCTGGTGAAGAAGCTGGCGACGATGGAGGAAGAGGTCGAAATCTTTGCCAGTGAGGTTGACCGCGTGCTGGATGAACACAACGCCACGACCCATATCGAGGTGCCAGCCAGCCAGTAAGACCCGGTAGAATAAGCGTGGGGTTGTCCGGGTGAAGTGCAGACGAATCTTTCCGAATCCTACTCGCCTACAAAGCGACCCTATCCTTGTTCGGTCTTGACAACCGAAAACGTGGAAGGATTCAGGATTCAGGCTCAGGAGTGAGGAATCAGTTCTCAGGCGCAGAAGGATTCAGTAAGCAGGACGCAGGACTCGATCAAATCCTGGAGAAGGGCCGCCCGCGAGGGTAGGGAGTGCGGAAAGCTCCCGGTCTGAACGCCCCCAGGCTGCCCGGCCAGCCCCACCAATATGAAGTCTCTCCAGCAGGAGGGGCTTTTTTTGTGCTCAAAGGTAAGCGAAATGGCCTGCTGCGGGATGTTCCTGGGCAGGCCATTTCACCGATGCGGTGCGGCTAAACGCCTGGGTACAGTGCGGCTCTTGGAGGACACTATGACTGAACTGCCCCATCATCCGCCTGAACTTGCCCTGCAGCGCCTGCTCCGTTCTATTGATGACGTGCTAAGTCGGTGTCAGTCGGAATCTGAATTATGAGAGGGGAAGTACTGTCGGCAGCAGCGCAAACTCGATTCCCCTGGACGTTGAGTAAGCCAGAAGGCGACATCAACTAACCGCGTTATCAATAATCAGCGCGGCGTGGGCGCTTCTAGCGGCGAAGTGCCAGACAGCATTGAGGCGATGGCCGACGACGCTTACACCTTCATTAAGGCGCTGGACTTCGAGAAAATTGACATCTTTGCTTTCTCAATGGGCGGAATGATCGCGCAAGACTTGGTGGTCAAGCACCCTGAACTGGTTCGCAAGTTGGTGCTGACTGGAACGGGGCCACGCGGCGGCAAGGACATGGATAAGGTGGTGGGCACAACCTACTGGGACATGCTGCGGGCCACCGTGACCCGTTCCGACTCCAAAGAATTCCTGTTCTTTAACCGCGACGCCGCCGGAGTAGCAGCAGGCAAGGCGTTTATCAAGCGGCTCAAGGAACGCCAACATGACCGCGACAAGGCCATAAGCATCAAAGGCTTCCAAACCCAATTGAAAGCCATTCAAAAATATGGGCGCTCAGCCCCTTCTGACCTCTCCAAGTTGACGCACCCCACTTTGATTGCCAACGGCGACCATGACCGCATGGTTCCCACGGTGCTTTCGCACGACCTGCACAGGCGCATCCGGGGAAGCGAACTGATCATTTACCCCAATTCGGGTCACGGCGGTATCTTCCAGCACCACACGCAGTTTGCCCCTATTGCCGCCGAGTTCTTGGGGCGCTGAGGTGAAAAAAAGAACCTTCCTCTTAGGTCTAGCCGGACTGACTTGGGCCACCCGCCAGCGCTTCAGCCTTCGCACGGACATCACCATTGACGCCTCGCGTGATGAGGTGTGGGCCGCCTTGTCCGATACTGCCCGTTACCCCCAGTGGAACCCGCTTATTCCCGAATTAGCAGGCCACCTGCGCCCCAGCGAGCAAATCCACTTTGTGCTTCAGCTCGCAACGGGGCAGCGCATTCGGCTTGGCGCAGACGTGGTGCAGGCCGAACCAGTTTTTGAACTGCGCTGGCAGGGCGGTCTACCTATCGCGGGCCTGCTGCACGTTAACCATTCCTTCCTGATCAGCACGACTTACGGCGGGAAAACAGTCCTGCACCACAGTGAGGATTATCAGGGTGCCTTGCTTCCCCTCCTGCGTCCCTTGCTGACGCACCAACTGTTGCCCGCCTTTCATACCTTCAATCAGGCGCTCGAACGCCGCGCCGAAAGAAAAGAGGAACAATCGTGAATAAAGCCTTCTACATCAACAAATACGGCGGCCCAGAAGTCATGCAGTGGGGCGAGTTTCCGCCCGCGCTGCTCGGCCCAAAGGATGTTCGCATTCAGATTCACGCTGCTGGCCTCAACCCGCTGGACTGGCGCATTCGCAGCGGGGCGCTGAAAGTCATCCTGCCCTATAAGTTCCCACTCATTTTGGGCAATGACTGCTCAGGTGTAGTCACTGAGGTTGGAAGTGAAGTCAGGCGCTTTAGGGTTGGTGACGCCGTGTACTCCCGCGTGCAGGATGACCGCATCGGCACCTTCGCGCAGGAAATCGTGACTGGGGAAGAGGCCGTGGCGCATAAACCCGCCAGCCTGACCCACGCTGAGGCCGCGTCTGTGCCGATGGTGCTGCTGACCGCCGTGCAGGTGCTGACCGAAGCCGCGAATCTGAAAGCAGGTCAGTCGGTACTCATTCACGGCGGGGCTGGAGCAGTGGGCAGTATGGCGATTCAGGTAGCCCGTCACCTCGGCCTGAGGGTGGCGACCACGGTGAGTGGCAAGGACGCGGACTTTGTAAAAGGGCTGGGCGCGGAGCAGGTTGTGGATTACCGCTCCCAGAAATTTGAGGATGTTGTGAAAGGCATGGACGCCGTACTGGACGGTGTTAGCATGGACAACCTGCTGCGGAGTTTCCAGACGGTCAAGCCGAGAGCTACAGTGGTTTCCATTTCGGATGGGCCGGACGTGGAAGTGGCGAAATTACGTGGGGTCAATCCCCTGCTCTGGCCTGTGTTCATGGGACTATCTGCCAAACCGAGGGCCGCCGCCAAGAAAGCGCAAGCCAGTTACCGCTACTGGTTTATGCACGCTGACGGCTCCAGGCTGGAAAGCCTGAACCCCCTGCTGGAAGACGGCACCCTGCGGCCCCACATTGACCGCGTTTTCCCTTTTGAACAGACCGCGCAGGCCCTCGCTCACGCCGAGAGCGGTAAAGCTAGGGGTAAAGTCATCATTCAGGTACGGGATGAGTGAGGGATGTTGAACCAAGGTATTGACCGAACCATCATGCTCGTTACTCCGGCTCACTGAGCCATGCCCGTTGAATTCCTGACGGATGAGCAAGCCGCCCGCTACGGGCGGTTTGCCACTGATCCCATGCCTGAGCAACTGGCCCGCTACTTCTTCTTGAGTGAAGCCGATCACGCTTTGATCACTGAGCGCCGCCGCAAGCACAACAAACTGGGTTTCGCCGTCCAGCTTTGCACCTTGCGGTATCTGGGAACATTTCTCCCAAACCCACTTCAGGTGCCACAGGTGGTCGTCGAACATTTGGCTCAGCAGCTTGACCTGCCACCCGAAGTGTTCATCAAGTACGCGCTGCGCGAGGAAACCCGCTACAGCCGCCGCCGCACCATCACCGAATACTTGGGCTACCGCGAGTTCGACGACTTCCAGGTATTCCGGCTGATCCGCTGGATTTACGCCCACCTGGCGGTGAGTGTGATTCGTCCCAGTGTGCTGTTCGACCTCGCCACAGCGCATTTGATCTCGCAAAAAATCGTGCTGCCAGGCGTGAGTGTGCTGGCGCGGCTGATTGCCCGTGTGCGCGAGCGGTACACCGCTCGCACTTATGAAGGACTCAGCCGCAAACTGAGTAGTGAACAGCGAAAAACGCTGAAAGACCTGCTGATCCTGCCGGAAGGAAAATGGCAGACGCCGCTGGAAGTCCTGCGAACGCCGCCCTCCCACGTGGGAGCCATGTCACTGCACCAGGCGCTTCACCGCATTGAGCAGATCAGGGCCGTTGGCGTCAGCAGTGTTGATCTTTCCAAAGTGCCGGAGTCGCGGCAGGCCGTGCTAGTGAGGCACGCCCAGACCGTGCGGGTGCAACTGATCGAGCGACTTACCGAAGACCGCCGCCTTGCCACCCTGCTGGTGTTCCTGCAACATCTGGAACGCACCGCCACCGATGACGTGCTGGAGATGTTCGAGGCCCAGGTAAACCAGATGAGCCTGCGCGGGGAAGCCAAGCGCCGAAGGGAACGCTGGCGTTCCCTGAAAGACCTCGACCAGGCGGCGTTACTGCTCAGGGAGATGGCCCTGATTGTGCTGGACAGCAGCGTTCCCGCTGAGCAGGTGCGCGAACTGGCCCTGCAACGCCTGGGAGAAACAAAGCTACTGGAAGCGGCAGGAAAAGTGGCGGAACTCGCTAGCCCTGACACCGACACCACACCGGAAGCCCTGAGTGGGTATTACGGCAGTGTCCGGCGCTTCCTGCGAAGTTTCCTGCTGACTGTGACTTTCAGCGGCACGCCGTCAGTTAAACCCCTGCTGGACGCGCTGACTTTCCTAAAGCGTATGGATGAACTGGGTGGCGGGAAACCGAAGTGGAGCGAAGCCCCCAGGGGCTTCGTGAGCAAACCCTGGCAACGCCACGTCTTTCCCCGGCGCGGGGAGGTGAACCATCAGGCATACACACTGTGCGCGGTAGACAGATTGCACAAGGCTCTTAAGCGGAGAGAAGTCTTCGTGGAACGCAGTGATCGTTACGGTGACCCCAGGGCTGAACTGCTGCAAGGGCAGGCGTGGCTGGACGTGCGCGATGACGTGTGCCGCGCCCTGGAACGATCGCTTGACCCAACGCCGGAACTCGATGTGCTGAAACTTGAACTGGATAACGCTTACCGTGAGGTGGACAGTCACCTCGAAACGAATAAATCCCTGTGGCTCACGCAGGAGAACGGGAAGACCATCGTGAACCTGGCCGCCCCGGAAGCCATCGAGGAATCTGATAGTTTGAAACTGCTGCGGGCTGAAGTGTCAGCCCGTTTGCCGACCATTGACCTAGCTGAACTCCTGATGGAGGTGCATTCCATGAGCGGCATGGCTGATCCGTTCACGCATGTTGCTGACGGCAAAACCAAAGTGAAGAACCTGCCGTTGAGCATTTGCGCGGTGCTGCTCTCGCAGGCGTGCAATATCGGTTTGAAAGCAGTGGCGCGACCTGACGTGGAGGCGTTGACCCTCTCGCGGTTGTCGTGGGTGCAGCAGAATTACGTGCGGGCCGAGACCATCACTGCCGCGAATGCCCGCCTGGTGGACGCCCAGTACGATTTGCCGCTGGCCCAGTCCTGGGGCGGTGGTGAAGTCGCTTCTGCCGACGGGCTGCGATTCGTCGTTCCAGTGCGGAGCATTCACGCGGGCTGGAACAGCAAGTATTTCGGCGCTCAGCGCGGCGTGACGTATTACAACTTCACCAGTGATCAGTTCACCGGGTTTAACGGCATCGTGATTCCGGGGACGCTGCGGGATAGTTTGTACATCCTGGCGGGCCTGCTGGAACAGCAGACCCGACTCGACCCCAGGGAGATCATGGCAGACACGCACGGTTACAGCGAAGTGGTGTTCGGCTTGTTCACGCTCCTGGGGTACAAGTTCAGTCCTCGGCTGGCTGATCTTCCAGATCAGCGCTTCTGGCGGCTGGAACGGGAAGCCGATTATGGTGCCTTGAATGATCTGAGCAAGCACACGCTGAATGAGCGGCTGATCGCCGCTCACTGGGAGGACATGCTCAGACTGGCCGGGTCACTCAAGCTGGGGAAGATTGGCGCGACAAGTGTGATGCGAACCTTACAACGCGGTGGCAGTCTATCCAGTCTGGGACGGGCCATTGCGGAACTGGGGCGCATCGAGAAGACGCTGTACCTGCTGAATTACGTGCATGACGAGGCGTACAGGCAACGGATTCTGCGGCAACTCAACCGTGGGGAACAGCGTCACAGCGTGGCACGGGCCGTATTCCACGGACAGAAGGGCGAACTGCGGCAGCGGTATCGGGAGGGGATGGAAGACCAGTTGGGGGCATTGGGCTTGGTGGTGAACGCGATTGTGCTGTGGAACACGCGGTACTTGCAGGTGGCGCTGGATGACCTGCGGCGGAGTGGGCATCAGGTGCTGGAGGCGGATGTAGCGAGGCTGACCCCACTGCTGCACGAGCATATAAACATGCTGGGGCGGTACGATTTCACGCTCCCAGAGGAGATCGCGCAGGGGCAGCTTAGGCGCTTGCGTGATCCGTCGTCACTTGAGGAGTATCTGAACCGAATTTCTTAGCGCAGGTTTCTGTTCCGATTCTCAGGTCAGGCCGATAGCCGTTACACACAAAGGATTTCTTGATGACTGGATAACCGTCCAGAATGGCAATCGCCGTAAAAATGGCTTTCACGTTGAACTTGATGTAAATTCCGTGAATAAAAACACTTCCACCCTTTGACACAGACGCAAAGTGGTGGTGTGGACAAGTAAAAAATGGTGAGACGCTGTAAGGCTCAGGAAGGGGCCTCCAATCTTCGCCGAGGGTTTCTGTACCTGAGTAAACTCCGAGTCTGCTCATCAGAGCTTTTCATACTAATATCGTTTAGTTCTAAAAACCTGAAACCTGTATGGCGCAATGTTGCGTCAAACCTGGTCAATTCAAAGGGTTGAAGCCAGAGACGGCGGATTTCAGGGCTTACGGATGGGTAAACCCAGGGAAGCCCCAGCCTGCAAAACCCGCTTTTCCCAGCTGATGAGGGCATCGGCTTCACTGTGGTAAAGCAAATCTAGCACCGAACCAGTCTTTTCTGTCCGTCAGGCTGGGCCAGGAGTACCTTGGCACTAGAGCAGCTTGCATAATTACGCCATTTGTGGAACTCCACCCCAAACGGCTCCATCATTCCAGCTGCTCATTCAAAGTCACTCGCTCCGCTCGGCTAAAAAGGCCACAAACAACGTGGCCTTTTTATGCAAACTGCTCTAGGGCGTGATATTCGCCCAGGAGGAGCAGTTGCGAACACGCAACGAACGCCTGGCCAGACGTGATGTTCAGCCGCTCGATGCTGGCGTAGTCAAGCACCCGCTGGGCCTCCGCGAGTGACTCCTCACTGAACACCAGAATAACTTCACGGCGGCGAAAATCGCCCCAGAGTGAGGCCAGCGGCGTACCGCTGTGCTGATGGTAGCCACTGATGGCGCTGACCAGGCATTGGGTATCAAGAATCAGACGGGTCACTTCATGCTGAATTTCCGCTGTATTTCTTCGGGTGTTGGTGACGGTAAGGAGGCATCAGTCGCTGGCAGCGGGCGCTCAGCCCGCACCTTCTGGATAATTTCAGGCAATTCTTCTTCAAAGAAGTGGTCACCTGCCTGGGCGAGAGCTTCCCCCAGAGCGTGCAGACCAGCCGCAGCGCCAAAGAGTTGAGTAGAGCGTTCTGGCCCCAACCAGCGGTTCAGGTCACTGAGGGTAATGCGGTACTGCTTGCGCTTGTCGCCGCCGACCTCGATGGCCCCCAGTTCACCAGAAATAATCTTGCGCCGGATGGTTTCAGAAGTGACGCGCAACACCTGCGCCACCTCTACCGGGGTAAATACTGTTCGGGAAGAATAGTCAGTCATAAGCTATCTCAGCACTTGGGGCATATTAAGTTCTGGCCCAATTGGGGGTTACTACACGATTCGCGCAAAATTGCACTTTAAACCTCAAGTGCTAGGGAACAACGTAAAGCAGACAGAAGCTCCTACCTTGTAAATCATCGTCTGACACAGTGTTTTTGGAATTATCTCAATTGGTTTTATACCACTTTGAAAAATAGTTTGCCCAAGCGAACTATTTTTCCGAGCGGAGCGAGGAAAAGAAGATATGACTTTGAACGGAGCGGAGCGAATTCGGGTGGTTTTCCCGAATTCGCGAAGTATAGTTCAAAGTCGTATTACACTCGAAACAGTGAGCATATTCTGCTATTAGAAAATTTTAACAGCAAAATACGCTAAAGGGAAAATCCAGCTAAAATTGTAAACGGGAATTTATCGTCCACGACGAGAAGTGATTGTTCGCAACCCCTAGCACTCGAGGTTTATAAGAACTGCCGTCCCCCATCGACGACCATGGTCTGCCCGGTAATAAAGGAGCTAGCTTCGGAAGCCAGAAACAGTGCGGCCCCCATCACATCTTCCGGTTGCTGGGCACGTCTCAGAGCGCCCCGTTCCACGCCATAGGTGGCCGCGTTTTCCATCAGGCCCAGGCTGGCCTCGGTGAGCGTAAAGCCAGGAGCAATGGCATTGACGGTGACGTTATCCGTCCCCAGTTCCCGGGCCAAGACACGGGTAAGGGCGATCACCCCCCCCTTACTGGCGACGTAGTGTGCCCACATCGGACTACCACTCATCACGGTGGCGCTGGCGATGTTGACGATGCGGCCTGCTCCCCGTTCCCGAAACAAAGGTGTGACGGCGCGGGCGCAGAGCCATGGGCCTTTGAGATTGACGTCCATGACACGGTCCCACAGGTCCGGGTCGATTTCCGTAAAAGGCTTGCGTTCCAGCCCCGCATACAGGCTGGCATTATTGACCAGCACATCCAGTCCCCCGAATTCAGCCTTGACGGCCCCGGCCATCTGTAAAGTGCTGGCCTCGTTGGAGACATCGACAGCCAGGGCCACGGCGCGGCTTCCAGCCTGCGTCAGCAGTTCCGCGGTGGCTTTTGCACCCACCTCATTCAAATCAGCCACAGCGACGTTGGCACCCGCGTTGCCAAACGCCAGTGCGAACTCACGGCCCAGACCACCAGCCGCCCCGGTAATCAGCACTGTCTTTCCAGCAAAATCGTGGGTCATGTTGTCCTCGTATACTCGTGTCGGGTACGTTCAAGCGTCAGGCGGGCCAGGCGCGCCCCCTCGGCAGTGTGGAACCAGGTGGCCAGCTTGCTCTCCAGAAAGGCGGTGAATTCTTCAAAGGTCATGTTCACCCACCCCCGGCAAATGTTCACGCCCTGAACGCCAAAGCGCCACAGTTTGTCGGCATCCTTCACGATGGCGTCCTCGATAGAGTGCATCTCGGTGCTGGTCGTATCGTGCCCATCGATGATCTTCAGAACCATTTCGCTCAAGGTTGGCGGGTAATACAGCTCAGCCAGAATTTGACGGGCCAGCTCGACGCCTTCCTGTTCATGCAGCCGGGTGATGTCGGGTTTCCAGCCGGTTGGCGCGTCCGCGAGGCCCTGATGGTGGGTTTCTTCCGGTACCCGGGCGTAACCGACATCATGCAGCAAGATCGCGGGCAAGACGACTCCCGCATCAGCTTCCGGGTAAACCCGCAGCAGGGCCTGGGCGTAAGCATAGGCCTGTGGCATGTGAATCTCGCCGCTGCGGGTGTGCCAGTAGGGCTCAGCTTTCAGGTAGATCTCGGCGATGACGTCCGGCGTGACTTCTCTCCTGTCCTCACTCACTGAGATACACCGTCTTGTATTCCAGGTACGATTCCAGGCCGTATCTCCCCTTTTCGCGCCCTACGCCGGACTGTTTGAAGCCGCCGAAGGGAGCAAGATTGCTGCTGCGGTGGATATTAGACCTCCTGCGAAAGTCAGCTGGTAAATTTTAGAGGTGTCAAACGGTCAATTTGAGCAGGTTCTGAAATTGA
>JAGLBK010000065.1 GCA_018260275.1 Deinococcus sp. | reverse complement strand
GGCGGAGTCACCCTGACGGCCACGAGCAGCCCCGCCGGGCTAAGGACCAGTGTGATCGGTACGAGCTTGAATGTAGACACATCCGGCGCCGCAGCGGGCCAGTACAGCATGACGCTGACTGGAGTCATGGGCAGCGTGACGCACGCAGTCACCCTGCCGGTCACTGTCAGCGCACAGGCGGCGACAGTGTCCAGTGTCAATGTCAGCCCCAGCAGCGCCACGGTCATGGCCGGGGGTAGCCTCACCCTGCCCGCAAGTGTGCAGGGCACCGGGGCCTTCAACACGGGCGTAACCTGGGCCCTGAGCGGAAACAGCGCGTCGCTGAACGCCACGATCAATCCTGCCAGTGACGGCAGCGTTACGCTTCAGGTGCCCAGCAGCGCCACGAGCGGAGTCCTGACCCTGACCGCCACCAGTCAGCAGGACCCCAGCCGCCGCGCCAGCAGCACCATTACCGTGCAGGCGCTGCCGCCCCAGACCGTGACCCTGGCCCAGAGCAGCCTGAGCCTGAGCGCCGGAAGCTCGGCCAGCCTGGGCTACACCGGGCCGGTCAAAGCGGTGGCGCTTGCCCAGACCTCAGCACTGATTTCAGCCGTCACTCTGCAAAACGGCGCGATCAGCCTCAGCGCAGGCACCACGGCGGGTAGCGGCAACGTGGGCCTGATCTTTACGATGCAAGACGGTACGGCCCGGACCATCGACCTGCCAGTCACCGTTACGGCGCCTGCCAGCAGCGGATATCAGTGGTATGCAGGCACCGACCGCGCCGCGAATACCGACGAGCTTGAGGTGCTGCGCCTGACCAACGAGGTCCGGGCAAAAGGGGCCAACTGCGGCGGAACGGTCTATGCCCCGACCACCCCCCTGACCTGGAACGACCAGCTGGCACACGCGGCCCGCAACCACGCCACCGACATGGGCAAGCAGAATTACTTCGACCATACCTCGCTCAGTGGGTTTACCTTCAGTGACCGTATCAAGGCCGCAGGCTACACCTAGCATACCGCTGCCGAAAACATTGCCGCCGGATACCCCTCCGTACAGGCGGTAGTGACCGGCTGGATCAACAGCCCCCGCCACTGTGAAAACCTGATGAGCCCAGACCTCAGGGAAATCGGCGTGGGCGGCGTGACCGTACCTGGCAGCCAGTACAGCACCTACTGGGTGCAGGACTTCGGAACGCACTAAAGCAGTTTGCATAAAAAGGCCACAAACAACATGGCCTTTTTATGCCGAGCGGGCGGGCAGGCCCCATACGGGTGCCGTTCTGACCAAGAACACGCGTAACTGTAACCGGGAGCTACTTAAAGACCACCAATTGATGCAGGTCTTCTCACCCAGCGTGACGGTAAAAGTGACAGCCTGAAAGCCCACTGGGAAAGGAGCATCACCATGACTGACCCCGGAGACCTCGCCAACACCGACAGCAACGTCCGTAGCGACCTGCCCAACGCCACCCCCGAAACGGTCAACCCTGGCCTGGGAGCCGACGGCGACGACGCTAAGATCAAGCAGAACGAAAAAGATCAGGCCCGCGTGATGCAGACGCCCGACCCCCGCGACGAACGCTAAGCGACCAACTGAGCCACCAACACAGAGAGCCGGAGCTGTGTACGCTTCGGCTCTCTGTGTTGGCCAGATTTACGGCTCGCGCCGGTAAGCCACTCTACCGTTCACCACGGTCAGCAGCGGCCAGCCCTTCAGCATTTGCCCTTGCCAGGGCGTAAATTTGGCCTTACTCCTGAACTCGGCGGGGTTCACTTCGCGCTCGGTATCGAGGTCGAGAACCACCACATCGGCGGGCGACCCGGCTTCCAGCGAGGGCAAGGGCCAGCCCATCACGCGGGCGGGGCCAGCGGTCATCAGGTCAAGCAGTTTTTCCAGTCCCAGCCGCTCGCCAAAGCGGGTCCACATGATTGGGAAAGCGATCTCGATATAGGCGATGCCGCTGGGCGCTTCAAGCAGATCGCGCTCCTTCTCGGCGCGGGTGTGCGGCGCGTGGTCGGTGGCAATACAGTCTACCGAGCCGTCGAGCAGCCCTTCCAGCAGGTAGTCGGCGTCCTGGCGGGTACGCAGTGGCGGCGCGACCTTGTACATGGCGTCAAAGGTACGCAGGCTCTCGTCGGTCAGGTCAAGGTGATGTGGGCAGACCTCGCAGGTGACGGGCAAGCCGCGCCTTTTGGCGTCGCGCACAATGTCCAGCTCGCGGGCCGTAGAGAGGTGCTGAACATGGAGCCGCGCCCCAGTCAGCGCGACAATTTCCATGTCGCGGGCCACGCGGGCCGCCGCCGCCGCCGCCGGGTTGCCTGGCAGACCCAGTTCCTCGGACACTGCCCCCTCGTTCATCACGCCGCCTGCCCGCAGCGCGTCGTCCTCGGCATGAACCGAAATCACCATGTTGAGCGAGCGGGCGTACTCCATGCCCAGCCGCAGCACGCGGGCGTTTTCGTTGGTCAGGCCGTCGTCGGTGAACATCACGGCCCCGGCGTCCTTGAGGTAGCTCATCTCGGTCAGGTGTTCGCCTTTTTCGCCCCTGGTCACGGCGGCGGCAGGCTTCAGGCGGGCAAAACCAAGGCCGTCCGCCTTTTCGATGAGACTGCGAACCAGCGCGGGATCATCAATCACCGGGCGGGTGTTGGGCATACAGACCACCGTGCCGTAGCCGCCCGCCGCCGCCGCCGCGAGGCCGCTCGCCAGGTCTTCTTTCTCGGTCTGGCCGGGTTCGCGCAGGTGGGCGTGCAACTCAATGAGGGCCGGGGCCAGCGTACCGCCCTGGCCGTCGATGGTTTGGCCCTCGGCGGGTAGGTTCCAGCCTTTAATCAGGCCGTTTTCGATGGTCACCGACTCGGTTTTATCTGAGCCGACGCGCTTGATATTGGTGATGGTTAGGGTCATAAGGAAACTCCTTATCTGGTCGTCTGGACGGGTTCAACAACGACGACCGGACAAATGGGCGAATGGTAGTACAAATATTTTTCTTCGGGTGCTATGACCTTGCCAAACCCCATGGTGAAACTGAGGTCAAGAGCAGTGAGCAGGCTTCCTTGGCGAGATATCTGCTTGATCTGGCAGGTCTTCAGGACGTCTGTAAGTTCTTTGGGTATAGTGCAAATTGCTTTTTTATCCGTTGTTCTATAAGTACGCTCATACAGTAGGCCAAGGTTCCGAGCTAGCTCAACGATAGGCCCGGTTTCCTCTCGCAAGATGGCTAGGCTACCCGTTTTCAGAGGCTTGATGCTGACGTCATAGTGGTCATAAAATTGCCCCCGCTGAAGGTCGCCATAGTGCCATTCGTAACGGTCGGCACCCGGCCAACTCGCATACTCTGACAGACGCTTCCGGATTTGTATTGGCGGTTCCTTCAGGGTCATACACTGGCGATTCGGTGTAGTGTAGGCGGCTGGACATGGCCCCCATTCCTGCTGAAATTCCCATGTCAAAGCGTCATGCAAGTTCGGCATAAGGTCACACGCCCCCGCCCACCCATTCGACACCAAAAGCCCCAGCATCAGCGCCCGCTGCATTAATTCACCTCTGGCAATTCATCTACGTTCACGCGCCGCGCCCCGTTCACGTCGCTGAGCACGGCCAAATCCTTATTGAACAGGGCCGCGACGGTGTACGACTGGTCGGAGTCGTACCGGACCACGCAGCGTTCTAGCTTCAGGAACTTGGTGGTCTTTTTCATGCCGAACAGTGGGTCGGTGCAGGGCGTGGCCGGAAGCGGTTGGCCGGTTTCGGTGTAGGCGTTGCTGGCGGCCACGCTGACCAGGCGCACGTAATCCAGCGCCTCGGCCTCGGCAGACTGGGCGGTGCCTTCACGCTTGCAGGCGGTGAGCAGAAGTAAACAGAGAGTCACCAGGCGTTTCATTTCGTCTTAGGGCCTCAGGTCGGGAAACTCAGCGGCTTTGACCCGGCGCGTTCCCTGCGAGTCACTGACAATCAGCCAGCCGTTGCTGATCTTGGCGGCCAGTTCAATATGGTCTAGCGCCGTCACTCTGACGGAGCAACTTTCAACCGTATTGCGTTCGGGACGCATGGAAATGTCAATGGCCGGATGGTCACAAGGAGCCGTGAAAGGGCGCTGGCCACCATTGACAAAGGCCTGCGCCGCACTCGCCTCGACCATCCTCACGTAGGCGCTGACTTCAGTAAAAGCGGGCGTCACGTGCCGACCCAGCATGGCTGGCGGCCCTGGTGGACGAACCGTCACGGGCTGCTGGTCCGCGTTGGATTTGCAGCCGCAAAGTAAAATCAGAGGGAACGCGAGGCTCCGTTTCAAGCCTGATCCCGCCCGACCAGCAGGTGATACAGCACACTCATCCGCACGGCCTGACCGTTTTCGACCTGTTTCAGAATGCGGCTGCGCGGGCCGTCTGCTGCCTCACTGCTGATTTCCAGGTCACGGTTCATGGGGCCAGGATGCAGCACAATCGCGCCGCTTTCGGCGTGCTGCATCAGCCCTTCGTTGACCTGATAGGTGTCGGCATACTCCTGCAAACTAGCGAGGTAACCGCCGTTCATGCGCTCCTGCTGCAATCTCAGCGCCATGACGGCGTGTGCGCCTTTTACAGCCTGGCGGGGGTCGGTGGTCAGGGTCACGCCCGGCAGCGCAGCGAGCCCCTCGGGGAGCAGCGTGGCGGGGCCGCACAGCACCACTTCCGCGCCCAGTTTGGGCAGCAATTCGGCGTTACTGCGGGCCACCCGGCTGTGGCGCACGTCCCCGATGATCGTCACTTTTTTGCCGCTCAGATCGCCGTATTCCTGCCGAACAGTAAAGGCGTCCAGCAGGGCCTGGGTTGGGTGGGCGCGGCGTCCGTCGCCCGCATTGATCACGGGTTTGCCGCTGTATTTGGCGACCAGGTGGGCGGCTCCAGCGGCGTGGTGGCGCACGACGTAAGCGTCGACCTTATAGGCGGTCAGCACTTCGATAGTGTCGCGCAGGCTCTCGCCCTTGCTGACGCTGCTGCTGCCCGCAGCGAAGCTGACCACGTCGGCGCTCATGCGGCGGGCCGCCAGTTCAAAGCTGGTGCGGGTGCGGGTGCTGTTTTCAAAAAACGCGGTGCAGACAGTCAGTCCTTGCAGCGCCGGAACCTTTTTCACCGGGCGGTCGAGCACCTGAAGCATGGTTTCGGCGTTGTCGAGCAGCGCGTTCAGGCGCTCAGGCGTCCAGTCCTGAAAGTCCAGCAGGTGGCGGGGGCGCGGGCCAGCGGTCATTTCAAGGCCTCCAGATCGTAGAGTTCCACGATGTCGGTGCCGTCGGTTTCCTGCAACTTGACCTTGACCACTTCGTGCTTGGCCGTCGGCAGGTTTTTGCCCACGTAGTCGGCGCGAATGGGCAGCTCACGGTGACCCCGGTCCACCAGCACCGCCAGTTGAATCCCTTCCGGGCGGCCCAGGTCGATCAGGGCGTCGAGCGCGGCCCGCACGGTGCGCCCGGTGTACAGCACGTCGTCGACCAGGATCACGCGGCGGTTGGCGAGGTCAAACGGCACCTGCGTCTCGCGGATGATCGGCTGCCGCGCCACTTCGGAAAGGTCGTCGCGGTACAGCGTGATGTCCAGCATGCCGCCGGGCACCTCGACGCCCTCCAGTTCGCTGAGTTTGGCAGCCAGCCGTTCGGCCAGCGGAATGCCGCGCGTATGCACGCCGATCAGCGCCAGATTCTCGGCTCCCTTGTTGCGCTCGACAATTTCATGGGCAATGCGGGTCAGGGCGCGGCGAATCTCGTCCGCGCTAAGGATGGTGGCTTTCGGCTCGCTCATGCGCTCCTCCAGCCAACCAAGAGCGGCACCAAAAAAAGACCGTCCAGCACACGCTGACGGTTCACTGAATGTTCTCGCATAGTTGCTCCTTCTCGTGCCTCACGGGGCCGTCGCAGGCTCACAGGCCCGCCAGAGAAAGGCTGGGGGGCACTTCCCCCTTGCCGCCCGTCAGTCTAGCAGGCGAGGCACAGGTCTGCGGAACAGCCCCACGGCTTTGATGGCATGACCTTTAAGCCTCACTAAACTTGACATGATTAGACTCAGGTTTTACCATATAGGCATCTGAGTGTAAGGCACTCAAGTTCCGTTTTCAGGAGGACTTTCCCATGATGCGATTTGATCCTTTCCGCGATATCGAAGAACTGACTCAGCGCATGGACCGTGCCTACAGCGGCGGCCAAGGCGTGACCCGGTTTTCGCCGCCCGTGGACATTCACGAGGACGAAAAAGGGCTGGAGCTGACGCTGGACCTGCCCGGCATTTCGCCCAGCCAGCTTCAGATCGAGGCCGAGAACAACACCCTGACCGTGCAGGCCGAGCGCAAATACAGCCGCGCAGAAGGCAAGACCGCCCACCGCGTCGAGCGTGCTTACGGCACCTTCGTGCGAACCTTCAGCGTGCCCGCCAAGTACGACCTGAGCAAGGTCGAGGCCGACTTCGACAATGGCAGCCTGACCATTCACGTGCCCCGCAGCGAGGCGGCCCAGAAGCGCAGCATCACGGTGCGGAGCGGCGGCCAGCCCACCCAGCCGAAGACGGTTGAGGCCGAACAACGGGCCGAAATTACCGAGTCCTGAACCTAACTAGCTCTCCTTTTCCCCGCCCCAGTGGCGGGGTTTTTTGTTGCCCGGCGCGGTGCTCAGTCGAGGTGCGGCGTCTGCCCCAGCTGACGATTCAGAATTTCACGGGTGACCGGATCGACTTCCAGAATCGAATAGCCCGTATTGCGATGAATCAGTTGTCCACTACGGAATTCGGCCTGATAATCGAGTTCCAGCAGCCGCGCCAGCAGCGAACCGATGGCAATCCCGTGCGACACCAGAATCACCGTCTCGCCTGCCCGGGGCCAGTGGGCCAGCGCGTGGGCATACACCCGCTCGGCCACTTCCTGAGCGTTCTCACCGCCCCGCGCCCGGATGCTAGGGTCGCCGCTCCAGAACTGCTCGTGTAATTCGGCGTCGCTGACGGCCAGTTCGTCGTACAGCTGGCCTTCCCACTCGCCCATCGAAATCTCGCGCAGGGCCGGGAAGGTCTCCAGGGTGCCGCCCGTTTCGGCCTGAATCGCCTGAGCGGTGGCATAAGCGAGGTCGCTGGATTCCAGACGCGGGCCGCGAATACCGAGTTGCCGGAAGTGCAGCCCGACTTTGTGCGCCTGCTCACACCCCAGCTCGTCCAGCGGTTCGTCGATATGGCCCTGGACGCGGCGGGTCTTGTTGTGGGCGGTTTGCCCGTGGCGTACCAGAATCAGGCGGCCCGAGGACAGGTGGGTGGGGTCGGTCATGGTCCCGACTATCGCTCATTCCGAACATGGCCGGGTCAAGCGGTTCAGACCAGTCCGGCCTCGTACATCCGCTGGCGGTCCCGGAAGGCCGCCTTCTGCGCGTCGGTGGTCTGGTCGTGGCAGTGCTGACAGCTCACGCCTTCCTCGTACTGCGGGTGCTGGCGCTCCTGGGCACTCAGGGGCCAGCCGCACGAGTGACACATCGCCGCGCCGCCTTCACGCAGGCCGTGGCCTACCGTGACACGCCCGTCGAACACGAAACATTCGCCGTCCCAGCGGCTCCGCTCCTCGGGCACCTCTTCGAGGTAGTGCAGGATGCCGCCCCTGAGGTGATACACGTCCTTAAAGCCGCGCTCCAGCAGCAGGCTGGTACTTTTTTCGCAGCGGATGCCGCCCGTACAGAACATGGCAATCTTTTTGTCCTGCGCCCCGGCCAGGTGTTCGTCTACCCAGGCCGGAAACTCTCGGAAGCTCTCTATTTCTGGGTCAATGGCGCCCTGAAAGGTTCCGGCCTTGACCTCGTAGCGGTTGCGGGTGTCGATCAGAATCACGTCTTCCTGTTCGATCAGGGCGTTCCATTCGTCGGGGTTCAGGTAGGTGCCGACCTTTTCACGCGGCGTGACGGGCACGCCCAGCGTCACGATTTCCTGTTTCAGCCGCACCTTGTAGCGCTTGAAGGGCTGCTCGCTGGCCGCCGACTCCTTGTATTCCAGATCGCCAAAACCGGCCGCCAGCAAAAAGTCATGCAGCCCGGTAATGGCCTCCCGTGAACCGGCCACGGTGCCGTTGATGCCCTCGGCGGCCACGATCAGCGTGCCGCACAGGCCCAGGCGCGTGCCGAGGGCCAGCAGTTCTTCCCGCAGCGCGGCGGGGTTGTCCAGGGCGCGAAACTGGTACAGGGCGGCGACGGTAAACGCGGACATTCGGCCATGATAGCGCCCGTTTTACAGGTGAAAGCAGCGCAGATTGGCCTGAAGGTGCTGGCGGATTCCGGGTCAATCCGGTGCCCTGGCGATGAGAATGTCGGCTGCCCTTTTCGAGTCTAGAGCAGCTTTCATAATTACGCCATTTGGAGAACCCCACCCCAAACGGCTCCATCATTCCAGCTGCTCGTCTTCAGTCACTCGCTCCACTCGGCATAAAAGGCCACAAACAACGTGGCCTTTTTATGCAAACTGTTTTAGGTCAGCCTTCTTTTTCAGGCGACTCGTCCAGCCATTCGTACGGCCACTCGGCGGAGCGGCGGCGGCCCCGTCCGGTGGGGTCTGGGCTGCCGAGGTCAGGCTGGCTGGAATCTGCTGCACTACTGGGGCCTGGCTCTGTGGAAGCAGGCCGGGCGTGGACTGGAGCCGCGATTTTTTCGGTGGGCCGTTCGCGGCGGTTGAGTAGCCAGAGCCAGAGCAGGCCACCGCAAAAGGCGACAGCCGCAAGCATAACGAGGACCTGAGCTTCCCCCAGTGCCCTGCAAGCCCTCTCGTCGGCAGCGTAATCAAAGATGTGACCTTCCATCCAGCCGCCGCCCAGCAGTGCGACAACCTTAATGAAGAACTCCAGGGTGGCGGCAAAAGCAGCCATAAAACACCGGCCCACCTGTAGCGTCAGCCAGATGAATCCAAGGCCACCCAGAACGGTCAGCCCCGTAACCACCTGGCGCGGTGAGAGCTTCATGCTTCATTCTAAGCTCAGCTCCCTTCCTACCCGATGACCAGGCCACCCAGCACCGTACTGAGCGCCAAGGAACTCACCGTCGTTTTTGGCGACCCGGCAAGTCTGAGTGCCCGGAAAGTGCCGGGGCTGTCACAGATACGGCTCACTCTGGGAAGGCTCGACGTGACCCGCCTGCTGGAACGCGGGGCCGCTACTGCCTGCTGGCGTACTCGAAATAACGGTTGACGGCTGGAACGGCCACCAGACTCACACCACAGGCGAGGTGCAGCAGCGCCATGAGCAGCAAAACCGTATGCAGCACGCCGGGCAGCAGACTGGCCCCGACCAGCAGCGACACGGTACTCAGCAGCAGCAGCCCGACCAGCACGAACCGCGCCCAGCCCCGGCCCTGATAGACCAGCCAGGACAGGCCCACTGTGAGCGCCAGCCGCACGAGACTGGAAATAGACACGTTGCCTCCGGCCAGCATGGGCAGCAGCACGCCGATACTCAGCGAGAGCAGCAGCAAAAGGCCCAGGATGACCGTCACGATGGTCCAGCCGGTTTTGATTTCACGTTCGCGCTTGTTCGTTAGACCCTCCGGTTACTCTGCTCGGCTATTCGTCTTAGTCATTCATCTGGGTTATTCGTCCGGGCTGAAAGGATTTTTGTGGATGCTCCGGGTCGCACCGCCCGCGACGGCACTGCCCAGGGCAATGATGGCCCACAGTGGAATGCGAAGTCTGGTGTGAGACGGTGGAGCCTCATCGGTAGCCAGGGTTTCCTCACGCTGCGGCGATCCCGACCCGCTCCGGGAAGCCTGCGCAGCCTGTTCGTCGCGCCGGGCCTGGGCGGCGTGGTCGGTCCCGGAGCACATCCACAGCTTGCCGCCGCCGCTGGTCGCCTCCCACATGGCGTACAGGTCGGTATTGCCGCTGCCGGTAGCCTTCCACTGCACCAGACCGGGCGAAGAATCGACGGTCTGCGCCTGAAGGCCGTTCATTTTGAGCCACTCGTTGACCGACTGGGTCGCCAGGGCCGAATTGTCGTAGGTAAACAGCGCCGGGGCCAGACAGTCGAAGCCGTGTTCACTGGCCTTTGTCTGCAGCGGCTCGAAAGGGACTTCCGCCGCCGCCTGCATAAAGCGCAGCGTGCGCGGTAGCACTTCCTGTGCACTGGCCTGCCCACCCAGGCTCAACAACAGGGCCACACTGATAATGAACCGGGAATGAGAGATCATGAAGCACTCTCGCACAGTGGGCGGTTTCATATCTTCATCATTCGGGGGTAGGCCAGCTGGCGCAGCGGCCCCTGCTTGATCTGGCGCAGGCCAGGGCGCCCGGCACTCTGCTACCCTCGCTGGCGATGTCCACGCTGCTGAGTGCCGAGAATATTTCCGTCGTGTACGGCGAACGGGTCATTCTGGCAGACGTGTCGCTGAGCGTGGTGGCGGGCGAGCGGGTGGCGCTGCTGGGCCGCAACGGAGCCGGGAAAACCACGCTGCTGCGGGCGCTGCTGGGCGAAATCCCACCTGAAGACGGCACCGTCTGGCAGGCTGACGGCTTGCGGGTGGCCGTGCTGGAGCAGCACCACGCGCACCCGCCGGGCCTCAGCGTTCGCCAGCTGACTGCCGCCGCACACCCCTACCGCGAGGCCGAGGCGGCGCTGCTGGCGCTGGAGGCCGACCTGGGCGACCCCGGCCGGCTGCACCAGTGGACCGAGCTGAACGCCCGCCTGGAAAGCGCCGAGGCGTTCGCGTGGCCCTCGCGGCTGCGGCGGATTCTGGGCATGCTGGACCTGACCCGCTTTCTGGACCGTGAGGCGGCCACGCTCTCGGGCGGCGAGCGCACCCGGCTGGCGCTGGCGCTGGCCCTGGCCCGCGAACCCGAGCTGCTGGTGCTGGATGAACCGACCAATCACCTCGACATCCGCATGCGCGAGTGGCTCGAAGGCTGGCTGCTAAATTTCCGGGGCGGCACGCTGCTAACCAGCCATGACCGCGACTTTCTGGACGCCGTAGCGACCCGTAACCTGTGGCTGGAAGGCGGCGAGGCGCAGGATTACGCGGGCGGCTACACGCGGGCGCGGGCACAGCGCGACCTGGAACGCCGCACCCAGACCCGCGCCGCCAGACTGACCGGGCAAGAGGCGCAGCGGCTGCGCGGCAGCGTGGAGTGGCTCGACCGGCGCGGCAAACCGTCCAGTGCCCTGAAAACGCGGGCCGGGCGGGTAACCGTCGCCGAGGCTCCGCTGCCCGAACGCCAGCTCAGAATGCGGCTGCTGGCGGGCACGGCGCAGGCGCGGGTGGTGGCCTGGGGTGAGCACCTCAGCCAAAGTTACGGCGAACACACCGTACTGTCCGACGCTGCGTTCAGGCTGCGCCAGGGCGACCGCGTGGCGCTAATGGGCGCAAACGGCACCGGCAAGACTACGCTGATGCGGCTGCTGGCGGGCGAAACGCAGCCCGATCCCGGCCCCCCGGAGCCGCAGTTTCAGCTGGCCGGAGGCGTCAGCGTGGCGAGCCTGGATCAGACCTGGCACGGCCTGCATCCGGGCGAGACGCTGCACGGGCAGTTCGAGCGCCGTTTCGGCAAACAGACGGGCGCGATTCTGGGCCGGGCCGGATTTACCGCCGCCGACTGGGACAAAACACCCGAAATCCTCTCCGGCGGCGAACGGGCGCGGGCCGGGCTGGCGCTGGTGAGCAGCCTCCGCGCCGACCTGCTGCTGCTCGACGAACCGACCAACCACCTGGATGTCGAGGCGTTGCAAGCACTTGAACACGCCGTTCACGCCTATTCGGGTGCGGTGGTCATCGTGACGCATGACCGCCGCTTTGCCCGCGAGGTCGCCAACCGCCTGTGGATCATCGAGGGCGGCGTGCTGCGCGAGGTGCAGGGCTGGGGGAGCCGCGTGTACGACGACCCCGCCCGCACTCTAGAAGGCGACCCGCCGCCGCCGCCGCCCGAACCCACCGCCCGGCAGCAGCTGGTCGCCACCGAAAACGAACTGAGCGCCATTCGCGCCGCGCTGGACCAGTCGCCGGGCCGCCTGACTGGGCGTGAGGAAGCCCGGCTGCGTTCGCGGGCGCATGAGCTGGGGCAGCAGATTTATGACCTCTATGCCGCCGCTTTTGCCGCCCCGCAGTGGGACGAGCAGGTGCGTGAGCCGCCGCTGACCGTGCGGGCACAGAAGCTGGGAGACTGGACGGATGGGCAGCGCGGCGGCATGTTTTGGGCGGCCCGCGACGAAAGCTGCCCGCACCTGGCCTGGGACGGGCAAACTCTGCGCTGGTCGGCCCCGGCCCCGGCATGGTACGGCGCGGCGCTGCTGGGCGGGACGCTGCGGATTCTGTTCGAGCGCTGGAACGTGGGCCGGGTACAGCTGGGCGCGGACGGGCCGCTGCTGACCCGCCGCCAGTGGTTCGAGCGACTGGAATATATCGCCTGACGAATCGCTGAACTTTGACCCCGATACTGCCCGCCATCATGAGGGAAACATCATGAAAGTGCCGCCGGATTCTGTGCCACTGGGTTCTGTGTCGCCGGATTCTGTTTCCGCTACCAGTCGGCCTGTGCCCTGGCCCCCGGTGGTGACGACCCGCAAAAAGCCCCTGACGCTTCAGCCCCGCGAAGGGCGCTTCGGCCTGCGTCTGTCGGCGCATCCACCCTTCTGGCGCTACCTGCCGCTGGCACTGTTTCTGCTCAGCGTGCCCTGGCTGCTGGCTCTGGTCGGTCTGTCGGGGTCGCCCACATCCGGCATGGTGACCACCGCCGTGCTGGGGTCGCTAGGGTGTGTCCGGCTGAAATTGGTAAAATCAGGGCATGTCGCGAACTGACCTCACAGAGGCACAGTGGGCGAAAA
>JAGLBK010000064.1 GCA_018260275.1 Deinococcus sp. | reverse complement strand
ACTGGCCGAGGAACCACTGACCCTCAGCGTGCGGGGGCGCACGATTACCCTGCGCTGGGACTACAAACGTGACCTGATTCTGCTGATTCCCGGTCTGCCCAACGCCCTGCTCGAAGACCTGCTGGTGGTGCCGCTGGGCGACCTCGATCTGCTGCTGATTCGCCACGGGCCACTGGTCGCGCTGGCGGCGGCGCCGCACCCGTCAGAACCACAAGCATAGTGAGTCCAGTTCTTACAGCATTTTGCGTAAAGATGTTGCTTTTCTGACCCTCTCCACTCGTGGGAGAGGGAAGGAGGAGCGTAACGACGGAAGGGTGACTGGTACAGCTCGCAGAGAGGGGGCGTGTGACCGACGGTAACTCTGCTAGCTCGTAAAATTGAGTTACACCTAAACCTCCCTGACGCTTTCCAGCTCGGCCCGCAGCAGGGCAAAGTCGGTCTGCCCCAGCGTCAGCAGGTCGCCGGGACGTAGCGGCACCCGTGTTCCGGCGACGACCGGCTGGTCGTTGAGGCGCAGCGGGGCCAGGGCATGGAGCATCAGCACCCCATCCTTGACGTCGATTTCGGCGTGGCGCGGCATAATATCCGCTCCTGCCAGCCTCACGTCGCCCGCCGTGCCCAGCGTCAGGTGCTTGAACGGCGCGGGCAACAGCGCCACCTGCTGGTTGCCGTGCAGGGTCAGGGCCTGCGTGAACGGGGCGTTCGGGGCCGCTTTGCCCTTTTCCTGAAACAGCAGCTCGGTGCTGCCCAGGCGCAGGCGGTCGCCGTGGTGCAGCTGGGCTTCCTGCACCGGACGGCCATTGATCAGCACACTCCCGGTGTCTCCACTGCCCTGCCAGTGCCATGCCTGACCGCCGCTGCCCGTTACCCGGCGCAGTGTTCCGGCCTGCATGGGCGTGGCCTGGTCGTGGTACAGGCTGATGTCGTTGCCATCGCTGCGGCCAATGCTCACAGCGGGCTTGTTCAGGATGTACTGCTTGCCCTCGTATTTCCCGGTGGTGGTGCCCATCAGCCAGCCTGTTTTGAACAGTTCCTGGCTAAGCCGCAGCATAAAGCCGATGGCCGCCCCCAGGATGGTCAGGCCGACCAGCCGCGCCAGTACGCCGCTGTCGCTTTCGCCGAGGCTCAGCCCCGTAAAGCTGTCAAATACCAGCCCGCCGAAAAAGCCGCCCACCGCGCCGCCCAGCATCCCGCGCCAGGCGTTGGCCCACGAACGGTCTAGCAGCCCCAGCACCAGCCCGACGCCCGCGCCCAGCAGCGCCCAGCCGGTGGCCCGCGTCAGCCGGGGAGGAGCGTCCAGCGCCAGCCCCAGACTGTAAAACGCCTGGGCAAAAGCCCCGGAAAACAGTCCCAGCAGCAGCGCTGGAATAAAAATTCGCGCCAGCCCGCGCCACCATTGTCCGCGCAGGCCCAGCACGTTGTCGGCGGCAGCCAGCACCAGGGTCAGCGGCAGCATCAGCAGGGCGGTCCACTGCGCGGTAAACCACAGCAGGCTCAGGCCCGTTTCGTGTCCGCCGCCGCCCCGCAACATCTCCGAGAGCACGAAACCCAGAAAGCCGCCGAGTGCGCCGAGCAGGGTGGTCAGTAGGGTCCGGTTCATTCGTTCTCCTTGCCCGTAGTCAGGGCTGCTGAATGGGCAGCTTCTCGTACACTTTTTTGCGGCTGCCGTTGTCGAAAGTGATCTCGCCGGTGGCATTGATGCTGGTGTAGCGGCGGTCCGGGCGGTCTTTCACCGTCAGCGGCAGCGTAAAAATCAGGCTGTCGCCCTGTTCCCGGAACGTCGTGGCCGGTTCGCCCGTCGAGGGCCACTGGTCGGGGGCATCGATGGCGAATTTCTGGGTCGCGCCGCCCTCCTGATATTCCAGTTCGTAGGTAAAGGTCGCGTTGACCGGTCTGGCCCCGTTGGGCACGGTCTCGATATTCAGCTGGCACTGCTGGAGGCGGCCCAGTTGCAGCGCGGCGTTTACGTCTCCAGTTTGCGCGTCCTGGCAGGTGGTGAAGTACCACTTGGAAAAAGTGGGGGCACCTTTGCTGGACGCTGTGGATGTACTCGGCGGGTCGGACGGCAGCTTGGCTGGTGGGTTAGTCGGTGCAGGGGTGGTGGAAGTGGGCGTAGTTGCGGGCACCGTCACGCTGGTCTGCTGGTCCGGGTAAATTTTGCCCTGCTCGGAGGTGATGTACAGCTGCCCGCCGATCTTGACTAGTTTCAGCACCGAGTACGCCTTGCCGCTCAGTTTTTTGGTCGGCCCGGCCAGTTCGTAGGTGTAGTCGAACCGGACTTCGCGCGTGTTGCCGTTGCTGCTGATGGTCTGCGGGGCAGAAGCCAGGCTGTAGCGGTGCGTCGGCCAGCGCCTGAAGTAGGCTCGCTTGTCCTGCTCGATCACCGCTTTGGGCTGGGTGCCCCGGTCGAAGTAGTCCACCTGATCGGCGTACATCTGCATGGAGGCCACCGGGTCGGTCTGCATTTCGGCGGTCAGGTACTGCTCGACAAAGTTCTGGACTTCCGCGTCGGTGGGGCCAGTGCTGGTAGGAGCAGTGCTGGTAGGGGTAGTGTCGGTAGAACCCGTGTCGGCTGGAGTGGTGGCGGTGGGGGCCGGGTCGGGCGCAGCGGGCGGCGCAGCCGGGACCAGCACGCTCAGGCCCAGAGTGCCGAGTTCCGTGCCGTCCGGCGCGTTGAAGGTGTACTGGTGGTCGCCCGCTGCCGGGTCGGTGACTTTGAAGGTCCAGTGCCCGTCGCCCGGAACCTTCACGCTGCCGAGCACGGCTCCGTCCTGAAAAATCTGGAGTTCGTCGCCCGGCTGCCCGTCGCCTTTCAGGGTGAAGGGGCCGCTGGGCACCTCGGCATTCTGGCCGGGGGCCGTAATCGCAAAGGGGATGGTGGGTTTGGGCACTGGGGCTGGCGTGGGCGCGGGGTCGGTCGTCGGGGCTGTCTGTTCCTGAGTTGCTGCGCCGCTGCTGGTTTCCGGAACTGCCGGAGTAGTCGTGTCTGGTGGATTGTCTGCCGGGGCCGGGCTGTCCGGCGTGGTGCTGCCGGGAGCGGCTGGAATCTCCGGCGTGGGCGTGCTGGCCGAGTCCGCTGGCGGGGTGGCAGAGTCGGGGCTGCTCGTATCGGGGCTGGCCGTATCCGGGTTGTCTGTATCGGTGCTCTGGGTAGTGCTCGCGTCGGTAGTGCTCTGCTCGTCGGGTGGTGTGGCGGTGTGAGCGGTCTGCTTGAGGAACTGAGAACCGAACAGCGCCGCCACGACCAGCAGCGGCCAGACCGGGAGACAACCCCGGCGGCGGGGCCGGTTCTGTACCGGGCGAGCAGCTGGCCCCTGTGGCGCTGGTCCCGATTGTGGCGGTACTGCTGGCTGAGGGGTCGGGATTGGCTGAGGAGTCGGGGCAGGCCGGGGCATGGGCCGGGCGGCGGGCTGCGGCGGCAAGGGAGCAGCTGAGGCTGTAGTGCCTGTGGGAGCAGGGCCTGGGGCGGCCCGCAACAGCCGCAACATGGCGTCGGCGTCCTGTGGGCGGTCACTGACGCGCACCGCCATCGCCTGGGTAATGGCGGCCCGCAGGCCCGGCAGGGTCGTGGCGGGCAGAGCGGGCATCGGCGTGCCGTTCATCAGGTCGGTGGCGGCGGGCGGCATCTGGCCGGTCAGCGCGTGGTGCAGGGTGGCCCCTAGCGCATAAATATCGGTGTAGGGGCCGAATTTGGCCGAGTTGCCGTACTGTTCCAGCGGCGCGTAACCGGGCGTGACCAGCCGGGTATGCCGCACCGTCTGGCCGCTGTGATAGTCCCGCGCCGAGCCGAAGTCGATCAGTACGATGCGCCCCGACGCTTCCAGCAGAATGTTGTCGGGCTTGATGTCGCGGTGCAGCAGGCTGGCGGCGTGAACTTCCTTGAGGGCCTCGGTCACGCGCACGGCGATCTGCTGAACCTCGGCGGGCGGCAACGCTCCCAGGCGGTCGATGCGCGATTGCAAAGACTCGCCCTGGAGCAACTCCATGACCATATAGGCCGTGCCGCCTTCCTCGAAAAGGTCCAGCACCCGCACGATATCGGGGTGATTGAACCGGGCCAGCACTTTGGCCTCGGCGGTAAAGTCCGTCTTGGCCTGCTGCCAGCTCTGGGCGCTGAGGCCCGTAGGCGGGTGGACCGTCTGGCCCTGGCGCAGGGTGCCGCCCGGAAACATTTCCTTGACGGCGACCTTAAAGCCCAGTTGCGTTTGTGTGGCGGCATAGGTGATACCGAAACCGCCCTGGCCCAGCACTTTGTCTATACGGTATTTGCCGTGCAGGAGCGTGCCGATGGGCAGGGTTTGCATATTGAGCGGGGTTCCGCAGACCGGGCAAGCCAGTGCCCCACCGGGCACCTTCGCACCGCAGATGGGGCAGTCCATAAACTTCAGTTTAACCGCCTCAGTTAGAAGACGGTTGGACCGGCACATTAGCCCAGGCGCCCGGAGTATCGCCTCATCCGGGGCCTGCTCCCGAACGACGTGCCCGGCACCACAGACTCAGGCTCAAACGCATAGGGGCCTCCCAGCACTTTCCCAGGAGGCCCCCATAACTGTAGAAACTGGCCTTATCTGACCCGCTCGATCACCAGCGCCGTCACGTTGTCAGGCGCTCCCGCTTCCAGGCTCAGGGCGATCAGGCGGTCGGCCACGGCCTGGGGCGTCGGCTCGTGCAGCAGCACCTGCTGAAGCTCCGGCGGCATGACTTCGCCCCACACGCCGTCGCAGACCAACAGCACGCGGCTACCCACCGGCAGATTCACAGGTTCGGGCAGCGTCTGCACGTAGTTGTCCTGCGGCACGCGCAGACTGCCCAGCGAACGCAGCACCTTGTTGCGCTCAGGGCTGACCTGGGCTTCCTCGGCGGTCATCTGGCCGCTGGCGACCATCGCCGCCACGTAGGAATGATCCTTGCTGAGCTGCTCGACCTGCCCGCCCGCCGCCAGATAGGCGCGGGTATCGCCCACGTGCCCCAGTTGTAGCGCCGTGCCGCGAATCTCGACCGCGCTGATAGTGCAGCCCCCGTCGCGGCCATTCATGTCGGCCAGTACGGCGGCGTTGGCCTCCCAGACCTGGGCGGGCAGTGTATCCTGCGCCGAATTCAGGAAGCCGCGCACCGCTGCCTGACTCGCCACCTCGCCCGCGGCCATGCCGCCCATGCCGTCGCACACCACGGCCCGCAGCACCACTTCGCCGCCGCCATGCTGCCCGCTCTGCCGCCACACGAACCCGTAAGAGTCCTCGTTGACGGCTCGCTCGGGGTTCAGGCCGATGTCGGTGCTGGCCGCCACCTGATACACCGGCAGGGTGGCCGCCCCGGTTTTGAGGGTGTCCAGCAGCTCGGTGGGGGTCAGGCGTTCGGCAGTGGGGGCCAGCATACTGTGCAGCAGCTGCGGCATCCCCGACTGTTTCACGCCCGCCAGCGTAATGGCCGAGGGGCCTTCCGGCGGCAGCGGTTGCCCGGTCAGCCAGCCGTACAGCAGCGCCCCGAGCAGATAAACCCCGCTTTTAGCCTGCGCCGCCTCGCCCGCCTGCACTTCGGGAGGCGTAAAGCCGTCGCGCAGCACGGGTTCAGGAGTTTCATCGATCCGGGCCACCCTGGGCGGCAGCCTCAGTTTCAGTCCGTCTGCCGTGAGCTGCACACTGGCCGGGTCGAGGTCAGTGACCGCGTAGCCCTGTTTTTCCAGCGCGAACAGCAGGCGGGCCAGTTCGGTCAGGTACTCCCGCGCCTGGGCCGGGGCCAGCGGAAGCGTCAGGGGCAGCCCATGTACCGGTTCCAGCACGGTCAGGTCGCCGCTTTGGGTGGTGCGGGGCAAGAGGCGGTGAGGCCGCAGCCCGGCCCACAGTGGTTCGGGCCGCACGTATACGTCCACGCTGGGGCCGCTGCCGACCGGGTTGGCGGTAAACCAGCCGCGTCCGAGGTCCTCGTTGAGCTGGTAGCCGCTGACCACGTCGCCCGCCTGCGGCCCTTGCGCGGCAATGGTGGGCGCGTAGGTTTCTTCTTCCAGCGCTCCAGTTTCGTAACTGTCCGCCGGGGAGGGCGGCGCGGTGTGCTCTGGTTGGGGCACGCCTGGCGCGGCCATTGAGGTCTGATCCGTGGCGGATTGGGCGGCCCCTGCTTGAACGGTCGCCTCTTGACCCGCCACTGCTGGGGCCGCCATCAGGTCAGCTATTGCTGGCTCGGTGGCCGACGTCACTGCCTGCGCCGTACTGGTCATAGGTAGACCAGTTTCTGCTGTCTGGACCGGGCCGACGGCACTTTCCTCGTGCTGGCTGACGCCCAGGCTTTCGTTTTCGAGGGTGCCCAATTGGGTGTCCAGAGTCTGCGCCTCGCTGGCCGGTTCTGGGTGTGCGGGTTCCATCTGCGCTACTTCCAGTTGGGCTGGTTCCGGTGGGGCAGCCGCTGGGCTGGTGTTCGCAGACGGCCCCACTGCCTCGAACTGATGGTCGAACAGGTCTTTCAGCGTCTCGCGGGTATCCGTCCACCCTTCGCCCGGCTCGGCGGCTGGTTCGGTGGCTGGCCCAGTAGGCACGGGCGGGTTCTGGTCGTCGGGGTGAGTCATGCCTCAGCCCTGCTGAAAGGTCAGCATCAGGTTGCCGAACGCCAGTTCGTCGCCGTCCGAGAGCGCGGCGGGTTCCTGAAGGCGCGGTGAAAAGGCTGTTTCGCCCTTACGCTTGATATACACGCCGTTGGTCGAACCCAAGTCGCGCACGTGCCACACGCTGCCTTCACGGTACAGCTCGGCGTGGCGGCGGCTGATGTGCTCCTGCCCCGCCAGCCCGCTCAGGTCAATGTCGACCGGCCCAGTCGAGGCGTCGAAGCGCCCCACGACCAGCCGCTCGCCCTGAAGTGGAATGGCCTCACCCGTGGCGGCTCCAAACTTCTTAACGCCTAGTCTAGCCTCGCCGGTTGGCGCTGCGGTCGTGGCCGGTGACGCGGTGGATGCGGCGGCCACAGCTTCAGGAGCCGCCGCATCAGGAGCCGCACCTTCAGGAGCTGTGGCCCCGGCACTCACGCTTTCGGCAGTCGCGGGCATGGTCTCCTGCACGGGCACGGGGTGAGCGTCAACAGCTTCTACGGCTGCGACCGCGTCTGCATTGGAAATGGGAGCGCTGGAAATTGGCGCGCTGGAAACGGGAGCGCTGGGAATGGAATCAAGGGGAGTAGACAGCGGCACTGGCGCCGCAGCGACGGCGGAATCTAGCGGGGCACTGGGCACTGTGGGGGCACTGGGCAGTGTGGGCGGCGTGCCCGCGTCGCTGACCGTGCTGCCCACGGGCGTGGCGTTTTCCAGGGGCGGCATTTCGACAGGCGTGCCCGCGTCGCTGGGCGCGGGGCTAACTGGGCTGGTCTGCACCGTGAGCGCGTCGTCGCTGGAGTAGTGCGGAGCAGCACTGGCCTGGGCGGGGCTGGCAGGCGTGCTGGTGGCAGCCGGGGCCGCATTGGTCAGCTCGACGCCGCAACCTTCACAGAATTTGCTGCCTTCGGGGTTGATGGTGCCGCAGACGGTACAGGTAATAGACATGTGTGTTTCCTCCAGTGAATTCAGGGCGTGGGGTTAAGGAGATTTCAGGTACGGTTGCGCGTATCCGGGGGAAGCGCCCGAATCCGCTTTGCAAGCAGCTCTACAAGTCTGCTTGGGGCGATGATCTGGCCATCACCCGGCAGCCCCCTACCAGGAAATTCTACGGATGAGCTTCAGGAAAATGATCGAGAGGGCCGCAGCCATCACGCTCAGGCTGATGACGGTGGGCCAGTGCAGCCCGGCCTGCTGGGCAAAAAGGTAAGCCGCGGCGGCGGCTCCTAGCGGTAGGACCACCGGCATGGCGAACCACAGCAGCGCCCCGAAGATCAGTCCCGCCACCGCGCCGACCAGCCCGGCGATCAGGTACTGCCCCGAGCTGACCGGAGTGGGGAACACCTGCGCGACCTGACTCAGGGCCACGACCACCCCGAAGCCCACGCCCAGCGCCATCAGCAGATTGCGGCCCAGTGTTCTGGGTGCAGCAGCCTGCCGGGCTGGCGCAGGAGCCTGGGGCAGACGCGCGGGTGCTTGCGTAGGTACGGCGGGACTCGGGGACACCGGAGCCGGAGATGCCGGAGCCGGGGTCACCACGACTGGCGCTGCCTGTGGCACAGGCTGCGGGGAACGGGCTGAAGCAGGTGTGGGCGGCGGCACCTGCACACGGGTCGGGTTATTGCTGCGTGGCTGGGGTGGGGGTGGTGGGGGAGGCGCCGCAGCCGGGGCCACAGCTGGCCGCGCGTTCAGCAGCTCCAGCAGGGCGTGGGCACTCTGGGGGCGGTCTTCGACCCGCAGCGCCATCATCTTTTTGATGGCCTCGACCAGTGGGGTCGGCGTGTTGGCGGGCAGGTCGGGCATGGCCGCCCCGTTGACCAGATCGGTGGCGGCGGGCGGCATCTGGCCCGTCAGCGCATGAACCAGTGTTGCCCCCAGCGCGTACAGATCGGTGTACGGCCCGAACCGCGCCGAGCTGCTGTACTGCTCCAGCGGCGCGTAACCGGGTGTGACCAGCCGGGTATGACTGCTCACCTGATTGGCGGCGAACGAACGTGCCGAGCCGAAATCGATCAGCACGATGCGCCCGCTTTTATGCAGAAAAATATTGTCGGGCTTGATGTCGCGGTGCAGCAGGCCCGCCCCGTGAACCAGTTCCAGCGTGTGCGCCAGCGAACGGGCGATTTCCAGCACCACGTCGGGCGGCACTGGGCCGCGCTTTTCGATGGCGTGGCCCAGCGTGGTGCCTTCCAGAAATTCCATGACTAGGTACGCGGTGCTGTTTTCCTCGAAGTAGTTCAGCACCCGCACAATGCCGGGGTCGTTGAAGCTCGCCAGCACCTTCGCTTCGTCCAGAAAGCGTTTCTTGGTGTCCTGATACTCGCCGGTGCTGATGTTGCCCGGCGGCACCACCTCTTTGCCCCGGCGGTAGGAGCCGTCCAGAAACATTTCCTTGATGGCCACGCGCAACCCCAGCCGGGTGTCCTGGCCGTCGTAGGTAATGCCGAAGCCCCCCTGTCCCAGCACTTTGGTGACGCCGTACTGACCACCCAGCGTCGTGCCGGGCGGCAGCGCGACCAGACTGCTCTGCGCCGCGTCGCCCAGCGGCGAGCCACAGGTGCGGCAGACCGTGTCGTTCGGGCCAACCGGAGAACCACAAACCGGACAGTTCGCCACGCTCAGGCCCCGGTCATCTTCCGGATTTCCTCATCGCTAGGCAGGCCGCTGGGGGCGCTGCCGGGCGTTTCGGGGCCGCTTTTCAGGGTCTGGGTCTTGGCCCCTAGGCGCATCGTCTTGGCGGTGCCCAGGCTGATGGTCTTGCTGCTGCCTAGTTCGCCGATGGCGCGGTCAAGCACCTGCGTCATCGCGCCGTTGCCGAGGCGCTGCGTCATGCTGCGGGCCTGTTCCAGCGTTTTAGCGGCCTGCTCGGGGTTGTTCTGGGCCTCGCGGGCGGCCTGGGCCACCAGACTTTCGACGTTGCGCTGCTGCACCCACTGCATCACTTCGGGTTCCACGCGGGCCGCCATCGCCTCGTCGCCAGTAAATTCCACCACCACGTCCAGCGGCGGAATCTCGCCCCGGTAGTTCGCGCCGGGCACCTGATAGGTCAGGCCCAGTTGTGCCAGCCGCATCCGGGCCGTCGGGCGCTCGGGCAGCGTGAATTCCAGAATGTAGGTGGCCCCGCTGCCCGCTTCGACGTTGCCCAGTTGCAGCGGGCCGTCGGCCCTGGCGACCTCGGTCTGGGTGGGCTGCACGCGGGTCACGCGCTCCAGCACCACATCCTTGACGGCCCGCACAGTCAGGGCCACGTTGGTCACGACCTCGGCGGCGGCCTGCTTGAGGTCCCCCAGCAGCGCGGCAGGCAGCTCGGAGGCGCGGACGGCGGGGGGCTGCGGGTTCTGGTTGTCGGGCACCACGTCGATCGGCTGGCCCTGGGTGCGGTCGGTGATCTCGGTCAGCAGTTCGGTGTTGACCTCATCACCCACGCCAATGGTCGTCACCGGCACCTGCATCCCCGAAAGGACGGCGGCCTGTTCCTGCGCTACTGCCGCGTCGAAGGCCTGTCCGTCGGTCAGCAGCACCATGCGGCGGCTGCCGCTTTCGCCCGCCAGCAGCTTGGTTCCGGCTTTCATGCCCGCGCCCATCTGGGTGCCGCCCGAGTACCAGTCAAGTTTCTCGACCGCCGAGAGCAGCCTGGCCCGGTCGCTGGCAACGGTAAACGGCACCAGCACGTCGGCCATGTCGTCGAACTTGACCAGCGCCAGGCGGTCGGCAGGCTGAATCAGGTCCGAACCGATAATGCCGCGCAGGGCCTCGGTCACCAGTTCCAGTTTGTTCTTCGCGCCGCGCACGACCTCGTAGCGCTGGCCGTCTACAAAGGTGGTCTGGCCGGTGCGCTCGGTCGGTTCGGTCACGACTTCGCGCATCGACCCGGACGTATCGACCACAAACACCACCGACAGGTCGGGGCGGGCAGCGGTGGCGGCGGCGTCTGGTTTTATGTTGAGCATCACGAACAGTTTCTGACCCGTGGTCTGGGCCAGCAGATATTCACGGTGTGGGCGGATTGTGGCATCAAGCATTCATGGCCTCCTTCATTTTCATTATGAACGGCGCGGTCTGGCCGTGGCCTGCATCAATTCCTTACGCTGTGGTGGCCCCCGTCTGAATAGCGTCCGTCTGCAAATCCGGGGTTAACGCCAGGGAGTCTGAGAACTTGGAAGGAGCCCGGCTGGGTTCTATCTCGCGATCAGGTCCGCTGTCTTGATCAGTCCCAGCTTGCCGATTGCCTATAGCAATTGGAACTGAGATCGGGACAGACGCATCTGCGGCGTATGGGGATGGGGAAAGAACGAGCAGCTGTGTCTTACTTGCCATTCCGTTGTCTTGTAACCTCGAGTGCTAGGGGTTGCGAACAATCACTTCTCGTCGTGGACGACAAATTCCCGTTTGCAATTTTAGCTGGATTTTCCCTTTAGCGTATTTTGCTGTTAAAATTTTCTAATAGCAGAATATGCTCACTGTTTCGAGTGTAAAACCAATTGAGATAATTCCAAAAACACTGTGTCGGACGATAATTTACAAGGTAGGAGCTTCTGTCTGCTTTACGTTGTCCCCTAGCACTCGAGGTTTGTAGCTCCGTATATTTGGTCCACAATTTCCCCATTGTGCCTTGATCCAGCGCATCAATACTCGCTAGCCGACGGTTTTTTGAGCAAAGGCTAAGGTGGTGTGATGAATTCGACAGTTGAGGCACGTTAGACTTGTCTTACGTATGGTCAGTGGCGATTTACAGGTCTTCCCGCTTCTTCCCGTGCTGCAGATGCTCCTCAGCAGTGGGCGCACCGGGCAGTTCATGGTCGAGCATCCCCGTGGCGGCTCACTATGGCTGGAGCACGGTGAAATCGTGCATGCCCGGAGTGGCGATCTGACGGGCGAGGCGGCCTTGCAGCTGCTGGGCAGCCTCGACAGTGGAACGTTTACCTTCGAGGCAGACCGTCCGGCTCCTGTACATACTTTGCACCTGCGCCAGGACGCGGCGATGCACCGGATGTACCTCGATTCCGAGGCCTGGGCCGGGCTGCTGCGTCTTTTCCCCGACTGGTCGCGTACGTTGCGGTTTTCCGAACGTTGGGTCGAGGCCCAGCCGGTGACCCGTCAACAGTATCTGGCGCTCAGTCAGGTGGGCCATGGCCAGAGTCTGCGAAGTATGGTCAATCACAATGAGTTGCCTCCCAGGGTCATGCTCGAAACGCTCAAGCCCTTTCTTGCTAACGGACTGATAGAAGTCATTTAGGTCAACTGTTTCGACTTAGGCGTTTTCGTCCCTTTCGACTCGGGTACCTTTCCAGATTCTTACTGAAGTACTTGGTCAAAGTCGCTCTTTACCCGTGTCATTCCACTTCCTCTCCCTTCAGAGAGGTTTTTTGTTTTTTTCTGCTCAGCTTGCCGAAAGACTGGCCAGGCTGCGTTGTACAGCGGTGGTGCCAGGCAGGTAGCCAGCGAGGAAATCCGGCTGGCCTCTACCGTCATCCTAGAATCCTGAGATGGACCTCCACAAGGGTGCATCCCACGAATCTGGGATAATGGGCTATGGACAGTGAGAAAGAGCGGGTTGCCCTTCAGGCCGTGATGGAGCGCCATTTGAACCGTCTGCTGGATGAAGCTGGAGAGAAACTGACTATCGCAGAACTGGAAAAAGTTTTGCTCAGTCGAGAAGGCCCCCTGATGCGCGACCTCTTTCAAGTCATGGTTGAGCACCGTCAGGACGGTGATTTTCCCCCCAGGACCTCAACCCGATCTCGGTGAGTGGCGCAAGGATGGTCGCACGACCATCTCCCTCTACTGCTGTTGGGGCAACATCCGGATTCCTGCACAGGTCTGGGAATCCCGTCTAGAACGAGAAAAGCGCCATATGGCTTTGCCCCGTGATGCCACGCTCGACCACAGTGGTTATACGCCTCAGGCGCTCGATCATCTCGTCACCCTTGCTTGTCTGTTGAGCTATGAGGACGCCGCTGAACTGGCTCCACGGCTCGGTCTCCAGGTCACCAAGAGCCGTCTACAACGTGTTGTTGCCCCATTTGCTGAAGAAGTTCGCATGGAAGTACGGCACGAACTGGAGGCAAAAGCTCTGGAGCCTCTGGAACATGTTCCAGAGGCGAAAAAACGTGTTCTGGTAGTGCAGAGTGACGGCTGTATCGTCCTGGGGAAGAAGACTGGATCAAATGTCACCGACCCGGAATTGCCACATGAAACGGGGGAAGCCATAGAGGTGAAGACCG
>JAGLBK010000063.1 GCA_018260275.1 Deinococcus sp. | reverse complement strand
CCGCACACCTGGCCGGAACTGACCTGGGGCACCTGGGAACGCCTCAAGGAGGGCGACGACGTGGTCATTCTGGCGGGCGGCAAAGCCCTCGAATACGCCCAGAAAGCGGCCTGGGACCTGCCGGGCGTGGGCGTGGTCAATGCCCGCTTCGTCAAGCCGCTCGACGAGAACATGCTGCGCGAGGTAGCGCAAAAGGCCCGCGCCATCATCACTGTCGAGGACAACACGGTGGTCG
Source organism: Deinococcus sp. (assembly GCA_018260275.1). Taxonomy (GTDB): domain Bacteria; phylum Deinococcota; class Deinococci; order Deinococcales; family Deinococcaceae; genus Deinococcus. The sequence continues at coordinate 12,590 of JAGLBK010000063.1, read as the reverse complement.
GGGGCTTCGGCAGTGCGGTGCTTGAAGCCCTTAACCGCATGGAGCTGGACGTGAAGGTGCGCGTGCTGGGCATTCCCGACGAGTTTCAGGAACACGCCACCACCGAGAGCGTGCACGCCCGCAGCGGCATCGACGCGCCCGCCATTCGCACGGCGCTGGCCGAGCTGGGCATCGAAGTACCCATCGGCATTTGAGCGCTGAGTGAACAAGCCCCCGCGCCTTTGACTGGGCTGGGGGCTTGTTCTTTGGTGGTTTTGGAGCCTTTGAAAAAAAGACGTTACCTTGTGGCCCCCTCACCCCTTGCTTCGCAAGGCCCTCTCCCGCAAGGGGCGAGGGTCAACAACTCAAAACATTCTTATGTCAAATGCTTTAGCCCGCAGCCCCTTCCGAACGCACCGCCGCACTCTTTTGCAGCAGTTCACGGTGCCCGCGCAGGTGCCCGATGCTGGCCCGCAGCCAGTCGAGTGCGTCCAGTTCGCCAAAATAGGGGTGCCAGAGCGTGCGCCCCGGCGTTTCACGAATCTGGTCGGCCAGTTCGGTTAGGCGCTGCCCATGCTCGGCCCACTTGGTGTCCAGCTCTTCCCAGGTCAGGCCACCCGCGCTAGGCAGGGTGAAGTCGGGGGCCTGACGCTTGCCGTCCTTGAGGGTGGCCGGAACCTGTGGGAAGGGGCGAATTTCCTTGTCAGAAAGCAGTAGCCGTGCCGCTTGCCCGCCCGCATCACTGACCTTAATGATGTGCTCGGCGTCTTGCGCGGGCGACCAGTCGCGGCCTGCCTGCACGGTGGCCCAGTCATCCTGGCGCTTGCGAAGCTCGTCGGTGAGGGCGCCGAGTTCCCGTTTCAGCGAGGCGCGAACCTCGTCGGGGGTCTGGCCCAAGGCTTGTAACAGTGCGGGGTCGAACAGGGCTTTAGGCATAGGCCCAGTGTAGTCGCTGAAATTACGCCTGCATCCACCCAGCCCACACGCCCACCTGACTGTTTATCCCGCAGCGGGCCACAAACGGCAGGCCGCCGGGCGTTTTCCAGCGTGAGAGCGGCTGAGCCGGGCCGTAGTTGTCGGGCAGGCCCAGCGCTACGCCTGCACGCTCACAGGCCGCCACAGCTTCAGCAGTAAAGCGGCGTCCTGTGAGGGCACTCAAAAACTCGGCGGCCAGCGGATACCTGGCCGGATTCATGGCGTGGGTACCGTTAGCCTGGGATTCGGGCACCACGAACAGCCGGGCGTTGCTGATCCACCCCTCCGGGCGCACGTCCACTTCCAGCCGTGAACCGTCGCTCAGGCGGTAGCCCCGCAGCGTGCCGTCATGCCAGCCTTCCCGACTATCATTATTTTTGCGAACGCTTTGGAGCACACAGCCGTGAGCGCGGCAAAAAGCGGTCTGGGCAGGATCAAGTCTGTTTCCCAGCCAGCTTGAAGGGCTGCCAGCCCCCCCGGCAGACGCGTTAGCAAGGGCGACAAAGAACAGCGCAGGCACGAGTTTCCTCATACCCGCCAGTCTGCCTGAATCTGTTGGCCCGAGTGTGATGCCCTAGCCCCCCACTGACCACGTCCCACCTACCTCACTGGCTTGCCAATCACCTCTTTGCCGCCCAGATAAGGCCGCAGAGCCGCCGGAATACGGATTGTACCGTCGGCCTGCTGGTGGTTTTCGAGGAACGGCACCAGGATGCGCGGCGAGGCGATACCCGTATTGTTCAGGGTGTGGGCGTAGACCAGTTTGCCCGCCTCGTCGCGGTATCGCAGCCCGGTGCGCCGCGCCTGCCAATCGCCCAGGTACGAACAGCTGTGCGTTTCGCGGTATTTTTCCTCGCTGGGCACCCAGCTTTCGATGTCGTACATCAGCACCTTGCCCGCGCCCATGTCGCCCGTGCAGTTCTGAACGATCCGGTAAGGCAGTTCGAGGGCCGCCAACAGGTCCTCAGCGTTTTTCAGAATCTTTTCAAACCATTCCAGCGCCACTGCCTGATCGGCCTCGCACAGCACGTACTGCTCGACTTTGCGGAATTCGTGCACGCGAATCAGGCCGCGCACGTCGCGCCCGGCGGCCCCCGCCTCGCTGCGGAAGGCCGCGCTGATCGCCGCGAAGGCCAGCGGCAATTGCGACTGCTGAAGCTGCTCGCCCGCGTACAGGCTGTTGACCGGCACTTCGGCGGTTCCGGCGAGCATCATCTCGTCGCCTTCCATCTTGTAGACCTGATCCTCGCCGCCGGGGAAATGGCCCGAGGCGGTAAAGGTTTCGGGGCGCACCAGCGCCGTGGTCGAAAGCGGAGTGAATCCGCGCCCGGCCAGGAAATCCAGCGTGAACGTCAGCACGGCCATTTCGAGCATGACCGCCTCACCCTTGAGCAGATAGCTGCGGCTGCCCGACACGCGGGCCACGCGCTCGGGGTCGCTCCAGCCCTGGAGTTCGAGCAGTTCGACGTGGTCGAGCGGCTTGAAGGCGAACTGGGGCAGCGTTCCCTCGCGGCGGAGTTCGACGTTTTCGGTGTCGTCCTGGCCCAGCGGCACGCTATCCAGCGGAATATTCGGCACGCGCAGCAGCAGGTTCTTGAGTTTTTCTTCTTCCCCTCGCAGCTGCGGTTCGAGCGCCTTGAGTTCCTCGCTCAAGTCTTTGCCCTTCTGAATCAGGGCCGGGCGCTCGTCGGGCGTGGCTTTCGGCACCAGCTTAGCGTTGGCGTTACGCTCGGTCTGCATGGCTTCCACGCGCTGCTTGAGGGCGATCAGGTCACGGTCGAGGCGCAGCAGTTCGTCGAGATCGAGGCTAATGTGCTTAACCTCGATGGCGCGTTTGACCTGTTCGGGGTTCTCGCGAATGAATTTCAGATCGAGCATCACAGGCTCCAGAGACGGGCAAGCGTCGGCAAGAAAAGCGAAAAGCCGCCTTTGAGCGTCAGGCCACCCATTACTCGGCCTCGACGGTGCGCGGAATTTTGATCTGGCCGTCCTGCATCTCGGGGGCGAGGGCCGCGATCACGCCTGCCGGAAAGGGCTGGCCCGCCACGTCTTCACGCAGCACGTTGACCAGATTCACGGGGCGCTGCATTTCCTCGACGCCGTCCGTGTCCACTTCGTTGAGTTGCTCGAAGTAACCGAGCAGTTTGGTCAGGTCTTCTTGCATGACGGTGCGTTCCTCGGGCGTCAGCTGAAGCCGGGCGAGGGTGGCGAGGTGGTCGATTTGGGCCGCGTCGATCATGGGGAGAAGTATAAAGGCGGCGACACTGAACAGTGTTCCCAGGCTGAGCGGGCTTCCCAGAGTGAACGGGCCTCAGCAAATCTCTTGCGAAAGCCATGAATACCGGGCAGTCTCTGGACCTCGTTGACGCAGAGACCACTCCCAGGCCGTTAAGCATGGGCCGTTTTTGCCCTTAGACCCTTGGACTCTTTGACCCTTAGACTGACCTCACTGCGACTTTCGCAAGAGGTCTAGTGCACCCGCACGCCCTTCGTCAGCGGCTGCTTTTGCACCCACTTGATAAATTTCTGCACTTCCTCGCGCTCCAAGATGGCCTCGACGGTGTTCAACTCGTTCGCCAGTTCGCCTGTGCTGTAAGTCTTGGTCAAAAAACCCTGGCAGGCGGGGCACATCTTGACCGTGGGAATCTCACCCAGCTTGACGCCTTGACGCCGCCCCTGAGACTTGGGCACCAGGTGGTGATCGGTTAGGTTTGGGGCTTCGCGCCCACACAGCACGCACGTTTCGGTGGGTTTGGGTTCGGCGTACCAGCTGGACTCATCTTTCTTGCGGGCCATAGGCGCCAGCATAAGCCTTTAGCCCCGCGCCTTCAGTGGGCACGGCCCCGCGCTAAACTGCGCCAATGACCCCGCGCTCCTTTATTCGCGCCGACGACGTACTGGCCGAGCGCCTCCGCCCCGCCGACGCCCGTTACCTCGACCTGCACCACGGCAACGAGGAACTGCTATACGGCCTGCAACTGCTGGGTGTGGTTGGCCCCTTTTACAGCGTCAGTCCCTGGGAACTGGAAGACGAAAACGGCGTGCGGCGCATCAATGCCAGCGGATACGCCGCGACCCCCTTTGGCGAGATGCCCCCCGAACTGACCAGCTTCATGCGCGAGTTTCTGGAGAAAAACCGGGCCATGAGCCTGCCGCAGCAGTCGGCCAGCCCGTGGCGAGCCGCGCTCGGGGCCAATCTGGTGCAGCTGCTGGCCCGCGAACTGCCCAGCCACAGCGACAGCCAGGTATTCTTCTGCTCCAGTGGCACCGAGGCCATCGAGGGAGCGCTGAAATTCGCCAAGACATGGCGGCCCAAGTCCAAACATTTCATCAGCTTTTCCAGCGCCTACCACGGCAAAACCTACGGCTCACTCAGCCTGACGCCCAACCCCGAGTATCAGGACGCCTTCCGGCCACTGGTACCCGGCGCACTGACCAGCCCCTACGGCGACCTGGGGGCCTTGCAAAGCCTGATCCGGCGGGTGGGGCCGGACAGCGTGGTGGCCGTGGTGGTCGAGCCGATTCAGGGCGAAGGCGGCGTGAACATTCCCCCGCCCGGTTTCCTCAGGGGCCTAGGGGAATACTGCCGCAAACACGGCATCGTGGTCATTGCCGACGAGATTCAGACCGGGCTGGGCCGCACCGGGCACTGGTTCGAGAGCGCGGCGCAGGGCCTCGACGCCGACATCATCACGCTCGCCAAACCGCTCGGCGGGGGGCTGGTGCCGGTGGGCGCGACCATCGTGCGGCAGGCCATGTTCAAGAAAATGCTGGGCGGCCTGAGCAGCAAGCGCCACAGCAACACCTTCGGCGGCGGCGCCCTGAGCATGGCGGTGGGCCTCAAATCGCTGGAATACCTCCTCGACAACGATTACCCCGCCCGCAGTCTGATCCTGGGCGAACAGGGGCTGGCCCGCCTCCAGCAGCTTCAGCGCCGTTTTCCCCGGCTGTTCGAGGCGGTGCGCGGCCAGGGGATGCTGTTCGCCATGCAGTTTCAGCCGATGGTGGGCGGCCTGCCGCTGCCCGGCGCCCTGCGCGAACTGGTGTTCGAGGCCACCGCCCTGCTCGCCCTGCGCGAAATTCACCACGCGGGCGTGATCGCCAACATGAGCCTGAGCAGCAAGCGCGTGGTGCGCCTGAGTCCGGCGCTGAACATGCCCCAGGACACCTTCTCGGAAATGTTCGACCGCATCGAGCGTTTTGCCCAGCGCAACCACAGCAGCCTGCAATTGCTGACCAACACGCCCCCGGCCCTGCTGACCCAGTTAGCCACCTTCGCCGCCACCAAGCCCAAAAAGCGCACGCCCAGCGACGGCTGAGGTTTTCAGGCCAGCCCACACGCCCGCAGGAGCAACATGTTGATTTCATCGCGTGAAAAGCGGCGGGCGCGGAGGGTCAGGTCGGTGGGCAGGCTGCTGTTTTGCCCGGCAGGCAACACAAATTTGAAATCCGGACGGCAGACGAAATCCCGTGAGGCGGTGAGCGCCACCGTGAAATCGAGTTTGAGTTCATAACGCGCGTCCAGTTCGGCCTTGAGGGGTCCGGTATCGCCGCCGAGCAGGGCCAGCAGCGCCGGGTGAGCGGCAAAACCCTCCTCCAGCTCGTGCAACAGGGGCGCGGCGTCGATGAAGGCCCCGGCGTTCGGCAGGGCGTACCCGCTGATTTTGCGCCGGGCGCTTTCCTCGCTGTCGCCGCGCACCGGAGCGACCGTGCGGCCTGCCTGCCGCGCCCCGGCCAGCAGACGCCATAGGTAGGTGAGACTGCTGTAGCGGGCCAGTTGCACGTATCCGGCGGGTTGCGTGGGCACCGGGCGCGAGGCGGGGCGGGCGGAAGGCTGACTCACTCCCCGATTCTCTCAGGCGCGGAGTAGACCGTAAAGCGGCCCTGGCGCGTAAAGGCGCACAGGGTCACGCCGAAGGTCTGCGCGGTGTCTATGGCAAGGGTCGAGGCCGCGCCCACCGTCACGACCACCGCCACGCCCGCCATGACGGCCTTTTGCACGATCTCGAAGCCCGCGCGGCTGCTCACGCACAGCAGGTGGTTCGTCAGCGGCAACCGGGACACGGCCCAGCCCACCACCTTATCCACGCTGTTGTGCCGCCCGACATCCTCGAAGGCGCACAGGCGCTCGCCTGCCGCGCTGAACAGGCCCGCGCCGTGCAGCCCGCCCGTGGCAGCGAACCCGGTCTGGGCCGCCTGCAAACGCTCTGGCAAAACGCTCACCAGCTCTGGTAAAAGCGCCTCCCCCGTCCACCTGGGACGCCCCGCCCGCACCGCCAGCCGCTCGATGCTGCCCGTGCCGCACACGCCGCAAGCACTTGACGACACCGCCAGCCGGGCGCCGTGTGCCAACCGTGCATGCTCGGGGGTGCTGAGGTGCCAGACATTCGGGTTTTGGCCGGGCCACAGCGAAAACGCGGCGGGCAACAGGCCCTCGGACACCAGCCAGCCGGTGAGCAGTTCGCGGTCATGTCCCGGTGTCCGCATAAGGACCGCCAGCGTCAGCGCTCCAGCAGGCTGCTCTAGGCGCAGTTCGAGAGGTTCTTCCAGTGCCACGGCCTCCAAACGCCGCCGCTGACCCGCAGCCGTAAACTGCACCGCGCCCAGCTGGGCGCACAGCTCAGGAGCCATGGCTCACGGGATACGGGTGCCGGGCTGCGCGTTGGCCTGCTCCTCACGCGCCGCACGTATCCCCTGCCCCAGCCCGCGCAGCACACCAAACAGCGTACCAAGCGCAAGTTGAACGTCGGGGTCGAGCAGCAACCTGGGAAGCTCCAGCGGCGTGACTTTTTCGCCGTTCACCGCGCTATGGGCGCCCTGGCTGACCGCGCCGCCGATCCCCTGCGCCAGCTGGCGAATGTCGGCGGGGTCAAGTCCGCCTATCAGCCGCGCCAGTTCAACCACGCTGCGTAGGCCCGCGATCATCTGGTCGCTGCCCAGGGTACGCAGCGCACCTTCGGTCAGGCCCTCGCCGCCGCGCACCAGCTTGGTCAGCACGTCCAGCACGCCGTGCTCATGCAGTTCACGCAGCAGCCTGAGGCTTTCTTCGAGCGCGGGGGCCGAATCGTGAAACTCGTTTTCCAGCCGCTGCTGTGGGCTGGCTGGGCGTGGAGTAAATTCTAAGGGTTTAGCCATGTGACAGCCTCCGGGAAAGGTCGGGAAAAGAAAGGATGGGGCGGAGCGGCGCACATCGGGGCCTGTGGCCGGGCTAGAGGACAGAGGGCATAAAGGGCAAGTGGTAGCGCTCCCGTCCGCGTGCCTCTTGACTCAACTCAATGGGCTGTGGTCAATCGGCTGCCCCCAATCGGCTGCGTTCAATCCGCTGTGCCGCCGCCCTCACCGGGCATGGTGTAGCCCGGCTGCGCCCACTTGCGCTGCACCTCCACGCCGCGCTGCGGGGTAGGGTGGCCGTAGCGGGGGTTGCTGCGGGGCATGGGATTTTCGCCCACGTCACCGAGCACCTCCATTCGCACGCTGCTGTCCTTGTAGGCGGGCGTATGCGTCACGCTGTCGTGGTTCAGGCCGGTCAGGTGGTTGACGGTGTCTATGTAGAGCCGGGCGTTCATGGGCACATACACCTCCTGGCCAGCCACGCGGTCGGTCACCAGCACGCGCACCCGCACCGCGCCGTCGGGACTGACCAGCCGCACCCAGGTGCCGGTCTGCACGCCGCGCTCGGCGGCCAGTTCGGGGCTGACCTCGACAAAAGTGTCGGGGGCCTTGCTGGTAATCCCCGCCGTGTGGAAGGTCATGTTGCCCTCATGAAAGTGCTCCAGCATCCGCCCGTTGTTGAGGTGCAGGTCGTACTCGGCAGTGGGCGGGCGCTGACGGGGCTGGAATTCAGCCGGGAACAGCCGCGCCTTGCCGTCGGGAAAGTTAAAGCCGTTGACGTACAGCAGCGGCGTGTCGGTGCCGTCGGGGGCCACCGGCCAGCACAGCGTCTTGTACCCTTCGAGGCGCTCGTAGTTGACCCCGGCGTAGATGGGAGACACGCGGGCAATCTCGTCCATGATGTCGCTGGGGTGCGCGTAGTTCCAGTCGGCACCCATGCGGCGGGCCACTTCTATGTAGATCTGCCAGTCGGGCTTGGTGCCGCGCAGCGGGGGCATCACTTCGTAGAGGCGCTGAATACGGCGCTCGGTATTGGTGAAGGTGCCTTCTTTTTCCAGCGAAGCGGTGCCTGGCAAAATCACGTCGGCGTAGCGGCAAGTATTGGAGAAGGTCAATTCCTGCACCACCACAAACTCCATAGCCTCAAAGCCGCTGGACATGTGGTTGGAGTTGGCGTCGGTCAGGCTCATTTCCTCGCCCGTGACCCAGATGGCCTTCAGGCGGCCTTCGAGCGACGCGCCCACCATCTGGGTGTTGTCCAGGCCGCGCTCGGGGCGCAGGGTAATGCCCCACTCGCGCTGGAACCTGGCGACCACTGCCGGGTCCTTGACAGGCTGGTAGCCAGTCGTCAGGTCGGGCATAGTACCCATGTCGGCAGCGCCCTGCACGTTGTTGTGGCCACGCAGGGGGTAGGCCCCCGCGCCCGGCCTGGCATAATTGCCGGTAATAAGGAGCAGGTTAGAAATGGCGGTGCTCGTCTCGCTGCCGCCGCACTGCTGGGTCACGCCCATGGCCCAGGCGATGCACACGCCGCCCTTGACAGCCGCGATGCGCCGCGCCAGGTTCTCCAGCTCCGCTTCAGACAGCCCAGTCTGCTCGGCGGCGTAGGGCAGGGTGTACTGTTCCAGGCTCTTTTTGAACTCGGCCAGGCCAGTGGTTTTCTCGGCAATAAATTTCTCGTCAGCCAGGCCATTATCCAGAATGAACCGGCTTACGGCATTCAGCCAGATGAAGTCGCTGCCGGGGAGCGGGCGCAGGAACAGGTCGGCGCGGCGGGCCATTTCGTGCTTGCGGAGGTCCACCACAATCAGCTTTTGCCCGCGCAGCTTGTGTGCCCGCTTGATGCGGGTCGCCAGCACGGGGTGGCTCTCGGCGGTGTTGGTGCCCACGCAGATGACCATCTCGGCCTTCTCCAGGTCCTTGATGGTGCCAGCGTCGCCGCCGTACCCCACGGTGCGCATAAGGCCAGCGGTAGCGGGCGACTGGCAGTAGCGCGAGCAGTTGTCCACGTTGTTGGTGCCGATAATCTGGCGGGCGAACTTCTGGACCAGGTAGGCTTCCTCGTTGGTGCCCTTGCTGCTCGCCACGAAGGCCAGCGCGTCGGGGCCGTGCTGCGCTTTGATTTCGCTAAAGCGGCGGGCTACCAGGTCCAGCGCCTCGTCCCAGCTGGCTTCGCGGAAGCGGTCGCCCTCACGGATGAGCGGCGAGGTCAGGCGCTCCTCACTGTTGACATAGTCCCAGGCGAATTTGCCCTTTACGCAGGTCGAAATGCCGTTGGCGGCACCTTCCTGCGGCTCGACCTTCAGAATCTGGCGGTCTTTGGTCCACACGTCGAACGAGCAGCCCACGCCGCAGTAGGTGCAGACCGTCTTGGTCTTGTTGATATAGCCGTCGCGCACCTTCGACTCAATGTCCGACACGGCCATAATGGCCTGAAGACCGGTGCTTAGTTCTACGCCTTTAACCACGTCAACAGCGGCGTTCCACACCGGCAGCGGCAGGTCGGTCATCAGGCCTGCCTCGCCCAGCATAGCGGTTTCCATCAGCGCGTTGCAGGGGCACACGGTAACGCAGTGGCCGCAGCTGACGCAACTGCTCTCGTTGATAGGCACGCCGCCGTCCCATAGCACGCGCGGGTTGGGCGAGGACCAGTCGATGCTCAGGGTTTCATTGACCTGCACGTCCTGGCAGGCTTCCACGCAGCGCCCGCACAGGATGCACTGGTCGGGGTCGTAGCGGTAAAACGGGTTGCTGAAGTCCTTGGCGTAGCCCTTGGGGCGGTACTCGTGCTGCTGGTGCTCAGGCCTCAGCAGCCCAAGCGTGTTGTGCAGCGTGCAGTTGTGGTTGTTATTGTCACAGATGGTGCAGTAAAAGTCGTGGCGGCCCATCAGGCGGTCATAGCCCTCGCGCTGGGCAGCGTCGGCAGCTTTGACGGCGGTCTTGACGCTCTGGCCCGCCACCACTGGGGTCGTGCAGGCCCGCGTCACCTGCCCGTTCACCTCTACCATGCAGGTGTCGCAGGTGCCGATGGGGCCGAGTTGCGGGTGGTAACAGACCTGCGCCAGCTGCGTGCCGGAGCGGTTAATCACGTCAATCAGCGGCTCCCCCAGCCGGGCCGCAAAGCTGCCACCATCGACCATGACGCTGATTTCTGGGCCGTAGGTCGGGCGCAGCGGGCCGGGCGGATAGTGCGGGTCGTGGGGCGGCTGGTCTTGCGGAGCGGGAAAATCGGCCATGTGGAATACCTCGGTGGCGGGTCAGGAGCGGCGGGGCTGGGATAGCTGGTCAGGGAGTGAGGAGGAGCGCAGGGAACGAAAGGGAATTGGGCCGTGGGGCTGTCGGACGGGTGAAAAAGCGGCAGAGCCTGAGGGCCTTTTTTCGGCAGGCCCCCGTTTCCGGCAGGCCCCGGCGCAGCTCAGCAGTCCATCAGCGGTTCAGTAGCGGTTTTCGCGGCTGGTCTTCGCCTCGCGTTCCAGTCGCGACGCCTCGGTTTCGTGGGTCGCACCGGGAACGCCGTGCACGTCGGGGTTGACCGGGCGGACGGGGTCGGTCCCCGGCTGCGAGGTCGTGGGGGCCACTGGGCCGGACACCGGAGTCTCAGTGCCCTGGGTTTCGGTGCCGTGGTCAGGGTTATGGGAGTTCACTTCATGGGATTCATTCGGCATAACAACCTCCAGAAAACGAAAGTCCGGTAAATGAAAATGAGGGAGTAAGGGCTGGCCTCAGAATTTAGTCTCAGGGCTGTGGCTGGCGCACCCGGTAGACGGTCCAGTACACGCCCGCCACCAGCAGCGCCCCGCCCACGATGTTGCCGAGCGTGACCGGCAGCAGATTGACGGTGAAGAAGGTGCCCCAGTTCAGGCCAGCCAGCTTGTCGGGCTTGACGCCGCTGGCCGCCACGAGGGCCGGGTCGGCTTTTGCCAGAATGCCCGCCGGTATGTAGTACATGTTGGCGACGCTGTGTTCAAATCCTGAGGTGATGAACAGCCAGATGGGAAAAAAGGCGCTGAGCAGCTTGCCGGTGATGTCTCTGGCGCCCCACGACATCCACACCGCCAGACACACCAGCCAGTTCGCCATGACGCCCAGGAAAAAGGCCGACATGAACGGCAGATGGGTCTTGTAGGACGCGATTTTGATGGTCATGCCGCCCAGGTGGTTGTCGCCGCTGGAGAACAGCCCCGAGTGCGCCATCATGTAGGCGATCAGCAGCGACCCGACGAGGTTGCCCAGGTACACCAGCGCCCAGTTGCCGAGCATCTGCCCGGCACGGACTTTGCCGCCGAGCACCGTCGCCAGAATCATGGTGTTGCCGGTAAACAGTTCGGCCCCGGCGACCAGCACCAGCATCAGGCCCGTCGGAAAGACCACCCCGGCGAGCGCTTTGCCCAGCCCGTAGGTGTGCGGGTCGCCGAGCAGGTTGAAGGCCGCCATGTTGGAACCCTCGGCGGCAAAAGCGATAAATGCACCAGCCAGAATAGCGAGGAGAAAGCTGTTGAGTGGGTTGAGACTGACCTTGTGCTGCCCGATATCCATAGCAGCCTGGGTGATCTCGGCGGGCGTCAGAAAGTTTGCATCGGCCATTGGGGTTCCTCTCCTAGCTGGTCTTATCTGAGGGCTGGGCTTGACTGGTCTTAGGTGGCGGGCACCACAGTTTTGAGCATCGGCTCATACGGGTTTGGGGGGAATCTCCCTTTTAGCTTAGAACATCTGCCGTAAAGCTGGTGCCTTTTGAACATCTTCATGACTGAGCGCAACAGAGACCGGAGCGCTCTGGGGTATCGCTTCGCAGGGCACGTCATTCGGAGAAGTACCAGGCCCAATTGACTTTGGGCAACCGGTCCTACAGTGCCCAAGGCCTGGGCGTGTACCCTGACGGACATGACTGTGCCCACCCTCGACCCAGCCCTGTCCCCTGCCCAGCTGCGAACGCGCCAGCTGGCGACCATCGGCCTGATTCTGGGCGTTTTCCTGAATGCCATGGAAGCCAGCGTGGTTTCGACGGCCATGCCCAACGTCATCAAGGACCTGCACGGTTCGGCGTACTACGCCCTGCCCTTCGCCATCTACATGCTGTTCAGCACGGTCAGCAGCCCGCTGTGGGGGCGCGGGTCGGACATCGTGGGGCGCAAGCGGCTGTACCTCATGGGCATGGTGCTCTTTCTGGTCGGCTCGGCGCTGTGCGGGGCGGCGCAGAACATGGGCTGGCTGATCGGGGCGCGGGCCTTGCAGGGGCTGGGCGCGGGGGCGCTGCTGACCATCAGCATGACCATCGTGGGCGAACTGTTTTCCCTGCAGGAGCGCGGGCGGGTGCAGTCGTTCATCAGCGGGGTCTGGGGCATCTCGGGGCTGGTCGGACCGCTGCTGGGGGGCTTTCTGACCGATCAGTGGTCGTGGCGCTTTCTTTTCAAACAATTTTACTCACCGATTCAATCTTTATTTATTAACTTAATTATCAAATTTAATTATTTTATTATTATTTATTTTATTTTATTTATTTCTTTTAAATGGATCGAATTGAAACG
>JAGLBK010000062.1 GCA_018260275.1 Deinococcus sp. | reverse complement strand
CAGCGATGAACTGACCAGCAGCACGCTCATGATGCTGGCCGCCGTGGTCAGCAGTTTCTGGCCGTTGCGAATGCGCCCGGCGGGATTGGCCTCGGTGTCGGTGGCCTCGCCCCGGACCAGGGGCATGACCACCACGCCCGTCTCGAAGCCCGAAAGCCCCAGGGCCAGTTTAGGAAACACCAGCAGCGCCGCGCCGATCAGGGCCAGGGGAGAGTGAAAGCTGGTGCTGAGCATATCGCGCCAGTGGCTGAGCAGCTCAGGGTGCGCGGCGATCTCTGCCAGTCCTTTGATAATGACGACCAGGCTAAGGCCCAGGTAAGCGCCGACCAGCACCACGGCGATTCCGACCGCTTCCTTGAATCCTTTCATGAACACGGCGCCGAGCAGCGCCAGCATGACGAGCGTGACCGCTACCTGTTTACCGCCGAGGACGCCGCTCAGCAGCGGGTTTTCGACCATGTGCGCCGCCGCATCGGCGCCCGAGAGCGTGATGGTGATGATAAATCCAGTCGCCACAAAGCCGATCAGAATCAGGACCAGAATCTTGCTCGGCCAGTAAGACAGCAGCCGCTCCAGCATGCTGATCGAGCCGTCGCCGTGCGGGCTTTCGACGGCCACGCGGCGGTACATGGGCAGCGCCCCGAACAGCGTGACCAGCACCAGCACCAGCGTGGCGATAGGGGCCAAAATCCCCGCAGCCAGCGCCGCAATGCCGGGCTGGTACCCCAGCGTCGAGAAGTAATCCACCCCCGTCAGGCACATGACCTTCCACCAGGGTTCGGTGTGAGCGTGGGCTTTGACCTCACTCTCATTTTCGTAAAATCCCTCGGGCTGGGGCGGGGCTTCTTCTTCCTGTAAAAGCCACTTACTGATGCGGGCTTTCAGGGGACTTGGTGGGGGATGCGGATCGGGCATGATTGCCAGAGTATTCCCCGGTGGGCAGGGAAAAGAAAGGGGGGCATTCATAAATGGCGCTGGGCCGGGTTGCTCAGTAAAGGTGAAAGGAGCACGCCTCCACAGATTTTGATACTAATCAAACTTAGTTCTAAACTGAGCGTATGTCCGGTGAACTGGTTCCTGTCCAAACGGCCCTGAGCTTTGCCGACCTCACCGACCAGAGCCTGCGGGTCAGGGCCGTCGAGGCGGCGGCCACCTACGACGCCGGAGCACTGGTGCTGGTGCTGCTGGCTTATATGACCACCTCGTCCCGCAAAAGCGCCCGGACCAGCCGCAAGACGCTGGACGCCTATTCGCTGGCCGTCCGGGATTTCGTTCCCTGGGCCAGCGAGAACGGCATGTCCCTGCTGCGTCCGGGCAGGCGGGATGGCGGGCGCTACCTGGCCCACCTGCAACGGAGGCCCACGGCGGGCAAAGGCAAGCGGGGAGTTCTGTCGGCGGCCACCATCGCCCAGTACACCGCGGGCGTGCGGGCACTGTACCGCGCCCTCCGCTGGGCGGGCGCCACCGAAGCGCAGCCCTTTGAAGATGTCTACGTTCCCAGCGACCCCACGCCTGGCATCGTCAAAAACCCGCCCTACATGCAGGAAATAGACCCGGTTCTGACCCAGGCCGGGCCGCGTCTGGAGGCCCTCATTCTGCTGTGTTCACACGCCGGTCTACGCGCCAGTGAAGCGCTGGCTGTGCGGCAGGGCGATGTCCAGGGCCGCACCCTGGTGGTCCAGGGCAAAGGAGGAAAGGTCAGACGGGTACCGCTGGGAGCGCGGATCAGGAAGGTGCTGGAAAGCCTTAGCCCAGTGGACACGGATGGGCACTACTTTGACTGGGATTACGGGCAGGCCGCCTACCGCGCCGGAAAAGCCTTCAAGGCCGCGGGATTCGAGTGGCGCGGCTTCCACGCCGCCAGAAAGCACTCGGGGACGCGGCTCTATCAGGCCACGAAGGACTTTACGCGAGTGGGGCTATTTCTGGGGCATTCCTCGGTCGATACCACCCGCCGTTACGTTGCCGTGCAGGACAACGATGTCGCGGGCGAGGTCGAGGACTGGTGAACCGATGGCTGCCAGGACCAAAGATCGGGGGAAAACGAAAAACACCTGCGAGAGACCTCCAGGTGTTTTTCGTGCCGGGCGGCGGCGTATGTCTTACGAGACTGACGTTCCCCCAGCCTCTGCCCGCAGGCGCAGGTATTCGTCTTCGGGCAGAGGCCGGGCGTCCGGCTTGCCCAGGTCGTCCATGGGAATCCGGTAGGTTCCCTTGGCGCTGTAGGCGGCGATGGCCGCGATGATGCAGATAGTCAGGGTAAACAGCCCCACCTTGATGGGAATGTTGCTGCTGTGGGTCGGCGCGATGTACTGTGAGATGAGCACCGGGAAAAAGGCGGTCAGCATGGTGCCGATGTTCTGCCCGACCGCCATCGAGGTCACGCGGGTCTTGGTGCGGAACAGTTCCGGGTAGAAGGACGGGAACACCGCGTTGTAGCCCTGGTACACAATGCCCCACATCAGCACCGAGAACAGGAAGGCCAGTGGAACATTCTGCTGCGAAATGGCCCACAGGTAACCGAACGACAGCAGCCCCGAACCCAGCGCCCCCCCGATGATCAGCGGGCGGCGGCCAATCCGGTCGGACAGCGAACCCACCAGCGGAATGAGCAGCGCGGCGACGATATTGCCCACCACCGGAATCCACAGGAAAACGTCCTTGGAAAAGCCGATGCCGTAATCCTTCTGGGTGGCGTAGGCCGCGCCGAACACCGTCGTGATGGTCGGAATGACGTTCATGAGCGCCATGCACATCACGCGCCCGATGTTGCTGCCGTTTTCCCGGAAAGCTGCGCGGATGGGCGACTCGGGAATGGCTCCGGCCTCGGCCTCTTCTTCAAAGACCGGAGTCTCGTGAACATTGCGCCGAATGTAATATCCGGCGACCAGCACGAAGAAACTGAGCAGGAACGGAATACGCCAGCCCCACGAATTGAAACTGGCCTCCGGCAAAAAGTGCGCCAGTGGCAAAAAGACCGCCGCTGCCAGCAGTTGCCCGAACTGCGTGCCCTGAAGGGCGAAGCTGGCGAAATACCCACGCCGTCCGAACGGGGCGTGTTCGGCGATCATGGAACTCGCGCCGCTGATCTCTCCTGCCACCGCGAAGCCCTGAATCAGGCGCAGGATCACCAGCAGCAGCGGAGCCAGAATGCCGACCTGCTGATAGGTGGGCAGGAGCGCCACCGCCATCGTGGAAATGCCCATCAGGATCATGCAGAGCACCAGTACACTCTTGCGCCCATGCCGGTCCCCATAACGCCCCAGCACGAAGGCGCCTATCGGACGGGCGACGTACCCGACCCCGTAAGTGGCGAGCGAGGCCACGATCGCCACCTGATCGTTTCCCTTGGGAAAGAAGATCTGCGGGAAAATAAGGGCCGCCGCCTGCGCGTAGATAAAGAAGTCGTAGTACTCCAGCGCACTGCCGACCCAACCACTCGCCGCCGCCTGACGTGGGGCCTGTACGGCCTCAGGCGCGTCCTGACTGACATTGTTAACACTCATAATTTTCCTTTTGGACAAGACGGCTCGCTGACCTCAAGGCAACAGCTGGGAGAAGCGAGCGTGAAAATGATACAGAGCCAGTGCGTGTACGGGATGTATCCAGACGGATTAAAAAAGCATTGTGGTTGTCAAGACTATAGCCAGGCCAGTTTCTTAATGTCAATGAAATTGTGCTGATAGTGTACTTTTGTTCGGGATGCGTACACATCTGCTAGCATAAACGTCCATGTCCACCATCCAATCCAGGGGAACGACAGCCGTAAACGCTGTCCAAGAGCGCAAGCCTGCCGGGGCGGCTGGCTGTGGCGAGACGGTCCAGGCCCTGGCCCGCGGTCTAGAGGTGATCCGGGCCTTCAGTGCCGAGCATCAGCGCCTGACCCTCAGTGAGGTGGGCCGCCTGACCGGGCTGACCCGCGCCAGCGCCCGCCGCTGCCTGCTGACGCTGCATGAACTGGGCTACGTCGCCTTCGACGGCAAATTCTTCAGTCTCACGCCTAAAATCCTGACGCTCGGGTACGCCTATCTTTCCTCGACGGCGCTGCCGACCGTGCTGCAACCGGCCCTGGTTCACCTGAGCGAGAAGACGGGCGCTTCCAGCTCCGGGTGCATCCGCGACGGCCAGGAAGTCGTCATCGTGGCGCGGGCCAGTGCCAACCGCTACGCCGGAGAGCTGGGGGTGGGCAGCCGCATGCCGCTGTACTGCACCTCGCTGGGGCTGGTGCTGCTGGCCGCCGAGAGCGACGAATTTCTGGCAGGCTACCTGGATGGGGCCGAACTCGTGGAGCACACGCCGTTTACGCCCACCCAGGCCGCCGATGTCAGCGCCCTGGTCAGCCGGACCCGCGCCGACGGGTATGCGCTGCTCAGTCAGGGACTGCGCCTGGACCGTCACTCGGTTTCCGTACCCGTCAGGAACACCAGCGGGCAGACGGTCGCGGCCATGTCCTTGACCGTGCCGCGCCAGCAGGCCAGCGAGGAACAGCTGCTGGGAGACTATCTGCCCATGCTGCTGAACGAGGCGGCGATCCTGCGCCAGATGTTGAGTCCGTGAAGCGTTCAGATATATTCGGTTGTCGCGGGCGCTGTTGTAGCAAATGCTGTTGTCGCAGCCGCTTCAGCAGGACGGCTCTCCCGGTTTCTCCCTGCCGCACCCGACCCCGGCCCCACGTTTCCAGCCGCTTCAGGAGGCTTCCACCATGACCCCGGCCAACCCGCTTCCGCCTGTTTCCCCCGCGTCGTCTCCAGTCCAGCCCGCATTTCAGTCCCCGGCCCAGCGCCCGCGCCTATTGACCGGCCTGATTGGTGGCGGCATTCAGATGTCGCTCTCCCCCGCCCTGCACGAAGGCGAGGGCAACGCGCACGGCCTGCGCTGCCAGTACCGCGTGATGGACCTGGACCTGCTTCATAAAAGCGCGGACGACCTGCCCGAGCTGCTGCGGGCCGCCGAGCTGACTGGCTTTTCCGGCCTGAACATCACCCACCCGTGTAAGCAGCGCGTGACCAAGTTTCTGGACGAGCTTTCGCCCGAAGCGCAGGCGCTGGGCGCGGTCAATACGGTGGTGCTCAGGGAAGGCAGGCGGTACGGCCACAACACCGACGAGTGGGGGTATGCCCGCGGCTTTCAGCACGGCATGGGCGAAGTGGACCTCGGCCACGTGGTGCAGCTGGGGTCCGGCGGAGCGGGGGCTGCCGTCGCCCACGCGGCGCTGCGGCTGGGGGCCGGGCACCTGACCATCTTCGACCTCGACCCCAGCCGGGCCGCCGAACTGGTCAGCCGCCTCGGGCCGCAGTTTCCGGACCGTCAGCTGGAAGTCGGCCACGACCTCAGCGCCTCGATGAAGGAAGCCAGTGGACTGATTCACGCCACGCCTACCGGCATGCTGGCCCATCCAGGGCTCCCGCTGGACCCGGCGCTGCTCGAAGCGCGGCACTGGGTTTCGGAAGTGGTGTACGTGCCGCTGGAAACCGAACTGCTGCGAGTGGCACGGGAAAAAGGCTGCCGCACCCTGCACGGCGGTTACATGACGGTGTTTCAGGCGGCGCGGGCCTTCGAGCTGTTCAGCGGGCGCACTCCCGATCTAGAGCGGATGCTGGGGCATTTTGCCCAGTTGATCGCTGCGCCCACCGTCAGTTACGGGAGTCTGGTGTGAGCGCGGGCTTTCGCAAATCCATTGCCACCGTGTCGCTCAGCGGCACCCTGCCCGAAAAACTGCGGGCGGCGGCCAGCATCGGGTTCGACGGCGTAGAAATCTTCGAGCACGACCTGCTCAACTTTCCCGGCACGCCTGGCGACATTCGTGACCTGTGCGCCGAGCTGGGCCTGGAGATCAGCCTGTTTCAGCCGTTCCGCGACTTCGAGGGAATGCCCGAGCCGTTGCGTTCGCGCGGGCTGGAACGTGCCCGGCGCAAGCTGGACCTGATGCTGGAACTGGGTGCGCCGCAGGTGCTGGTGTGCTCGAACGTGCAGCCCACCGCCATCGACGATCCGCAGCAGGCCGCCGCCGACCTGCGGGCCATGGCCGAGCTGGCGCACGAGCGCGGGCTGCTGGTCGGCTACGAGGCGCTGGCCTGGGGTACCCACGTCAACCGCTGGCGGCAGGCCTGGACTATCGTGCAGCAGGCCGACCACCCGGCGCTGGGCCTCATTCTGGATTCGTTTCGTACTCTGGCCGTCGGAGACACTATCGACGACCTCGCCGAGACGGTGCCCGCCGAAAAACTGTTTTTTGTGCAGCTGGCCGACAGCCCGTTCAAACACATGGACGTGCTGTCCTGGAGCCGCCATTACCGCAATTTTCCGGGTCAGGGTGATCTGGATGTCAGTGGGTTTACCCGCCAGCTGGTGCGGGCGGGCTACCGGGGGCCGCTGTCGCTGGAAATCTTCAATGACGAATTCCGGGCCGCTTCGGCGTACCTGACTGCCAATGACGGCCTGCGTTCGCTGCTGTGGGTCGAGGCGCAGGCGGGGGCGATCACCCTGCCCGCCCCGCCTGAGTTCCGGGGCTTCGAGTTTCTGGAATTTGCGGTAGACAGCGGCGACGCCCCCGAACTGACCGCGGCACTGGCCCGGCTGGGCTTTGCCCACACCGGTAGGCATCGCTCCAAGGCGGTCGAGCTGTATCAGCAGGGACAGGCCAACCTGATCGTCAATGCCGAGCCGGACAGCCACGCCGCCGACTACCATCAGCTCTACGGGCCGTCGGTGTGTGCGGTGGCGCTGCGGGTAGATGACGTAGCCCGCACCCTGGAACGGGCCTCGGCCCTGCTGTGCAGCGAATGGATCGGCCCGGCGGGCGACCACGAATACCCCCTGCCCGCCCTGCGTGCGCCCGACGGGATGCTGTTTTATCTGGTCGACGACGCCCTGGCCGCCGAGCTGTACCGCAACGACTTCGAGCTGACGGTTCAGGCTCCGGGTGCTGGTGCAGGACTAGACCAGATCGACCACATCGCCCAGGCTCTGCCGCCCGAACGGCTGGGCAGTTTCATCCTGTTCTACCGCACCGTGTTCGGTCTCAAGGTCGAGGGGCTGCACGAAATCCCTGACCCATACGGCCTGGTCAATTCCCGCGCCATGTCCAGTGCAGGCGGCGAGGTCCGTTTTGCGCTGAACAGTTCCGAGAGTGAGCGCACGGCGACGGGGCGCTTTGTCGGCACGCGCCTGGGCAGCGGCGTTCACCACATTGCCCTCGCCAGTTCCGACCTGCCCCGCACGGTGCGGGCACTCCGGGCCGCTGGAGCCGAGCTGCTGGAGATTCCGGAAAACTATTATGAAGACCTCGACCTACGATTCGTGCTGGACGAAAGCGCCCTGACCACCATGCAGAACCTCGGTCTGCTTTACGATCAGGACAGCGCCGGGGAGTTCTGGCAGGCGTACACCGCGCCGTTCAGAGGACGGTTTTTCTTCGAGCTTTTGCAGCGGCAGGGGTATCAGGGTTATGGAGCCAGCAACGCCTCGGTGCGGATGAACGCGATGACGGCGGATCTGGAACGGCACTGATCTGAAACGGCACTGAGCGGGCTTCAGAACATTTGACGAAAAGAAGTTGCCTTGTGGCTCCCTCCTGCGGCTGAGCGATGCCGAAATCTGACTCATAAAACAGAATTTGCTTACTGGAACGCACCCTGCGTTACTCCCCTCGCTTCGCGCTCTGCGAGTCCCAGCCTCTGCCGGGCAGCTCTGACGAGTCCCCGCAAGGGTGGAGGAGCTAAAAACTTCGCATTCATTGGGCGGCACATTTGCCGAAACTGCACTTCCCTGAATCGGGAGAGGCTTTTCGGCACTACTTAGCCCTTCTCCGGGGCTTTGCAAGTCCGCCCTGCTCTCTTTTTTCACGCTTTCTGCTCGGCATAAAGATGGCGATAAGCATCCCAACTCTATGCAAAATGCTCTAGAGTAAGCGCACCCCAATTTCCACGCGCAGGAGGATGTTTATGAAGCCTTACATGGTCGGCTGGTCACACCTGCCCTTCGGCAAACACCCCGAACTGGACCTCGAAGCCCTGATTACGCAGGCGGCACGCGGCGCACTGAAAAACGCGGGGCTGGCCGCCGAACAGGTCGACGGCATCTGGCTGGGCCAGCTCAACGGCGGTTTCGTGCCCGACAATTTCTGCGCTTCGCTGGTGCTTCAGGCTGACGACGAACTACGCTGGACGCCCGCCACCCGCGTCGAGAACGCCTGCGCTTCCGGGGCCGCGGCCATCGACGCCGCCTGCAACGCTATCGAAGCAGGCCGCGCAAAGGTCGCGCTGGTCGTGGGGGCCGAGAAGATGACCGGCATTTCCGGCCCCGAGGTGACGCGCGTGCTGGGCAACGCCTCCTACGTGCGCGAGGAAGCTGCCAATGGCCTGACCTTTCCGGGCATCTTCGGCCTGATCGCCCAGCAGTACTTCGGGCGCTACGGCGACCATTCCGCGACCCTGGCCCGCATCGCCGCCAAGAACCACGCCAACGGGGTGCGCAACCCTTACGCCCAGATGCGCAAGGACCTGGGGTTCGACTTCTGCAATACCGTGTCCGACAAGAACCCCATGATCGCCGCGCCGCTGCGGATGACCGATTGCTCGCTGGTGTCCGACGGAGCCGCCGCGCTGGTGCTGGTGAGCGAGTCGCTGGCCGACCAGTTTCCGCGTGCGGTGGGCTTCCGAGCCAGGGCACAGGTCAACGACTATCTGCCGATGTCGCTCCGGGACGCCGCCGCGTTCGAGGGGCCGCGCCGGGCCTGGGCGCAGGCGCTGGATCAGGCGGGCTGCGGCGTGCATGACCTGTCGTTCGCCGAAATCCACGACTGCTTTACCATCGCCGAACTGCTCACCTACGAGGCGATGGGGCTAGCCGGGCCGGGCCAGGGCGAACGCGTGCTGCTCGACGGCACGGTATACCCCGGCGGCACACTACCCGTGAACCCGTCGGGCGGCCTGAAGGCCAAGGGCCACCCCATCGGCGCGACCGGCGTGTCTATGCATGTTCTCTCGGCCATGCAGCTGTGCGGCGAGGCCGGAGACCTTCAGGTGCCGGGAGCCAACCTCGCCGGGGTGTTCAACATGGGCGGCTCGGCGGTCGCCAACTACGTCAGCATTCTGGAGCGCCGCCATTGAATCTGGCCCGCCTGCTTGAGCGCACGGCCCGCCTGTGGCCGGAGCGCCCCGCCATCTTTCACGGTGACGCGCCCTACTGCACCTACGGCGAGTGGGCCGAGCGTGCTGGCCGCATCGCCGGGGCTTTCGCGCAGCAGGGCTTTAAACCCGGCGACCGGGTCGCGCTGTTCATGACCAACAGTCCCGAATACCTGGAAGTGATGTACGGCGCGTGGTGGGCCGGGCTGACCATCGTGCCCGTCAACGCCAAACTGCACCCCGAGGAACTGGCTTACGTGCTGGCCGACAGTGAAGCTACGGCCCTGTTCGTCAGCGCCGACCTCGCGCCGGGGGTCACGCCGCTGCTGGGGCGCTTCCCCGGGCTGCGGTTGACGGTCACGCCGGGAACGGCGGCCTACACGGCGTTGACCGAGGCCCGGCCCCTGCCCCTGGTGGCCCGGCAACCGGAGGACCTCGCGTGGCTGTTCTATACCTCGGGCATCACCGGGCGGCCCAAGGGCGTGATGCTCACCCAGCGCAACCTCAGCACCATGGCGGCGTGCTATTTCATGGATTTCGGGCCCGTCGAGGCAGGCGACGCCAGCGTCTACGCCGCGCCGATGTCGCACGGGGCGGGCATCTACAACCTGATGTACGTGATCGCCGGGGCCAGACACGTCGTCCCGTGTTCGGGCGGGTTCGACGAGGCCGAGCTGATCGGACTGTCGCAGTCGGTGGGCCAGCTGTGTCTGTTTGCCGCCCCCACGATGGTGCGCCGTCTGGTCGAGGCGGTGGCCGCCAGCGGAGCCGACCCGGCGGGCTTCCTGACCATCGTCTACGGTGGCGGGCCGATGTACGTCGAGGACCTGCACCGGGGGCTGGAGGTCATGGGCGACTGTTTCATGCAGGTCTACGGCCAGGGCGAATCGCCCATGTGCATCAGCGTGCTGACCCGCGAGCAGTTGCAGGACTCGGGCCACCCACGCTGGGCCGAGCGTCTGGCGTCGGTGGGCGTGGCGCAGGCGCTGGTCGAGATCAAGATCGGCGACGAGGAGGGGCGTGAGCTGCCATGCGGAGCCATCGGCGAGGTGATGGTGCGCGGTGACAGTGTGATGGCCGGGTACTGGCGCAACCCGGACGCCACCGCCGCGGCGCTTCAGGACGGCTGGCTGCGAACCGGGGACGTGGGCTCACTCGACGAGGACGGCTTCCTGACCCTGCGCGACCGCTCGAAGGACGTGATCATCTCGGGCGGAACGAACATCTATCCGCGCGAGGTCGAGGAAATCCTGTTGCGTTCCCCACTGGTGCAGGAGGTCTCGGTCATCGGACTGCCCGACCCCGAGTGGGGCGAGATCGTGGTGGCCTGCGTGGTGGGGCACCCGGCAGTCAGCGCCGAAACGCTCGACGCTCTGTGTCTGGACCACCTCGCCCGCTTCAAACGCCCTCGGCAGTACCACTTTCTCGACTCGCTGCCCAAGAACAACTACGGCAAGGTCCTCAAGACCGAACTCCGCGCCCGCTTTCGCTCCTCATCCAGTTCCTCATCTGGCCCTATGACCCCCTCTACTCCCGAGGTGAACGAATGAATCTGAAAGGCAAAACCGCGCTGGTGACCGGCTCGACCCAGGGCATCGGTCTGGCGATTGCCCAGGCCCTGGCCCGCCAGGGAGCCGACATTGCCCTGCACGGCCTGTGTACGGTGCAGGAAGGCGAGGAGCAGGCCGCGCGACTCAGCCAGGACTGGCAGGTACGGGTCCACTTCGTGCCCGCCGACCTGAGCAACGCCGCCGAGGCGAGTGCGCTGGTCGGACAGGTGACCGCGCAACTTGGCGGCCTGGACATCCTGGTCAACAACGCGGGTATCCAGCACACCGCGCCTGTCGAGTCGTTCCCACTGGAAAAGTGGGACGCGATTCAGGCGATCAACCTGCGTGCCCCGTTCCTGCTGACCCAGGCCGCCGTGCCGGAGCTGCGGCGGCGCGGCTGGGGCCGCATCGTGAACGTCGCCTCGGTACACGGACTGGTCGGCTCGGTGCACAAGGCGGCTTATGTGGCGGCCAAGCACGGGCTGGTCGGGCTGACCAAGGTGGTGGCGCTGGAAACGGCGACCGACCGCATTACCGTCAACGCCATTTGCCCCGGCTGGACCGAAACGCCGCTGATCGAGCCGCAGATTCAGGAGCGTGCCGCCAGCCACGGTGGCGACCGCGATGCCGGGGTGCGTGACCTCCTGGCGGCCAAGCAGCCGAACCTGACGCTGCTGCCCACAGCGCTGATCGGTGAAGTCGTGGCCTTCCTGTGCAGCGAGGCCGCCAGCGGCATAACGGGGGCGTCGCTGCCAGTGGACGGCGGCTGGACGGCTCAGTGAAAGCGGCTCAGTAGAACCGCAGGACGGCGTGAAGTGGAGTTGAGCTGCTTTCTCAAGGGGATGGAATCCAGAAATGCGGCAATTCCTCGACTGTTCAGGACTGGCCGGTGACTGCGGCAGCCAGCCCCGAAGCAAGGGGTGACTCGCAGAGCTGCCCGGCAGACTTGAAAAGCTCCGCAGGAGAGGGTGCTACAAGCCACCTTCTTCTTGTCAAACCAAACACTCTAGGCGGGGACTTCCCCGATATCCCTGGGTTCGGTGCGCGGCTGCACGTTCATCTGATGGCGGAAGGCCGACGAGGTTTCATACGCCTTCACACGCACCCGCATGATGGAACCCAGCGGCTGATGCTCGGGCAGCGCGTGCCACGGGTTAAACGAGAGTTGGTCATCCGAGAAGACGCGGCGGGCGGGGCTATAGGCGTCCTGCGGGGGAATGACGAGGCGGGCAATCGGCTGGTGCGGCGAGAGTTCTTCCTCCCAGAGTACCGACCCGTCTTCCACCGGCATCTTCTGCAGGTCGGTACAGAGCTGCGCCCGCAACTGATATTCCGCGCCGTGCTCCTTGAAAAAGTCCACCACGGCGTCGCGGTGGGCCGAGGGCTTGCCCGCCGTATCCACCACCTGGCCTTCCAGTACCTTCACCTCCGGCGACAGCGGCGCGGCGCTCAGCTTGGCGATGTAGTCACCGTAGCGAATGGCGGCCATGGTGTGAAAAGTCTGCCCCAGGACGTGCTCGTTCTCCACGCCTATGCTTTCGAGCAGCGGGTTGTGAATCCCCAGCAGGCCCAGCACCTTGCTGCTGCCGCGCGCAACCGCAGCCAGCGCCCGCTGCCCTTCCTCGGGGGCCTCGTCCTGCATCGCCACGATGCCCTGCACTTTCAGGTACTGCTCCACCGTGCCGAAAGGAATAATCGGCATGCTCACCATCAGAAAGTCCTGTGTCAGCTCGTCCTGCTGGTCGGGCAAAAGCTTCTTGCCGGGCACACCGATGACCTTGACCGCCATGCCGTGCGGCGAGGGAATGCTGTCGTCCTTGATGTCGCCGGGCGCACTGGAAAAGCGGATGACCACCGGGTAACTGCCCGGTTTGGCAAAGAGGCCCTGGGCCAGATGTTCGGGCAGTTCAGGAATTTCCAGCGTGCCCACCACCGTGCCGTGCTGCTTGGCGTGGGCGTCGCGGACGGCGTGGCGGTGCCGGTCGAAGGCTTTGACGTTCGCGGCGTGCATCAGCGACACAATCTGCTCAATCTGCTCGTCCTCGTGGGGCTGCTTGACTTCCACTTCGGGGCTGTATTTGACGTAGGTCATGTGGCTCCTGGGATTTTTGGATGCTATTGATAACGAGTTAAGTTGATGTCGCATCGGTGTTCAGGCCAAGAAGCTTGGCCGGGAGCTGGCGGTAACGAATC
>JAGLBK010000061.1 GCA_018260275.1 Deinococcus sp. | reverse complement strand
TGTGCGCGGGCGTGGTCACGGTAATGCTGGCGCTGCTGGAAGAACTTGACCGCGCCGCCGCTGCTGGACAGCCCTACGACCTCTCGGCGCTGCAGAAGATCGGCTGTGGCGGCACCGCCGTGCCCGAAGCCCTGATTCGTGCCATGCACGAGCGCCACGGCCTCCAAATGATGCAGGCGTGGGGTATGACCGAAACCAGTCCGCTGGCGACCACCAGCAATGCCCCGGTGGGCGTCGACCCCAGCAGCGACGAGGGCTTTACCCACCGCAGCAGGCAGGGCCGGGTCATGCCCTTTGTCGAGGTGACGCTGCTCGACGACCAGGGCCAGCCGGTGGCACACGACGGCACGACGATGGGCCGGTTGCTGGTGCGCGGCCCCTGGATTGCCGGGGACTACTACAAGCGCGGCGTGACCAGTGATTTTGTCGAGCTGGACGGCAAGCAGTGGCTGGATACCGGCGACATCGCCACCATTTCGCCCGGCGGCGAGGTCTGGGTGCAGGACCGCGCCAAGGATCTGGTGAAGTCGGGCGGCGAGTGGATTTCCTCGGCGGAGGTGGAAAACGCTCTGATGGCTCACCCTGCCGTGTCGGCGGCGGTGGTGGTGGCCGCGCCGCACCCGAAATGGACCGAGCGCCCGCTGGCCCTCTTTATTGCTCACGGCGACGCTCCCAGCCCCACAGAACTGCGCGAACACCTGAGCAGCCACATCGCCAAATGGTGGATTCCCGACGATTTTGTGGTGGTCAGCGAACTGCCGATTGGGGCGACTGGCAAGTTCCTCAAGCGTGAAATCCGTGAGCAGTACAAGAACCATGTCTGGACGGAAGGAGGGACGAAATGAAATTTGCCGATAAAGCCATTCTGGTGACCGGCGGCGCGTCCGGCCTGGGCGCAGCGGCGGCCCGCAAAATTGCCAGCGAGCAGGGCCATCCCGTGATTCTGGATATGAACGAGGAGGCCGGAAAAACCATCGCCGACGAGCTGGGCGGCCTGTTCATGAAAGCGGACGTGAGTAGCGAGGCGCAGGTGCAGGCGGCCATCGACGCGGCCCGCGAACGCTTCGGCTCCATTCATGGCGCGGTCAATTGCGCGGGCATCGGCAACGCTGCCGTCACTGCGGGCAAAAAAGGCCCCTTTCCGCTGGAACTGTTTGAGCGGGTCATTCGCGTCAACCTGATTGGCACCTTCAACGTGATTCGCCTCGCGGCCCAGGCCATGCTGGAAAACGAGCCGAATGAGGGCGGTGAGCGCGGCGTGCTGGTCAATACCGCGTCGGTGGCGGCCTTTGACGGACAGATTGGGCAGGCGGCCTACTCGGCCAGCAAGGGCGGTGTCGTGGGAATGACCCTGCCGATTGCCCGCGACCTGGCCCGCAGTGGCATCCGGGTGGTCACCATCGCGCCGGGGCTGTTCATGACGCCGATGCTGGCCGGGCTGCCCCAAGAAGCGCAGGACTCGCTAGGGGCACAGGTGCCTTTTCCCAGCCGTCTGGGCGACCCCGCCGAATATGCCGCGCTGGTGGGCCACATCTTTGATAACGCCATGCTCAACGGCGAGGTCATCCGGCTGGACGGCGCGATTCGCATGGCCCCGCGCTGAGGTCCGACCCACTTACTGCCCAGCCAGGCACCAGCATCGACACTCACTCTTAAGGAGCCTCCACTCATGACCCTCGTTGAAGATTTTGACCGCAGTGTCCGGATGTTTCCCCGCCGCCCCGCGATGGTGTTCGGGGAGCGCCGACTGAACTGGCACGAGCTGGGCCTGGAGGTCAACCGCGCCGCCCGCCTGCTGCTGGAACTGGGAGTCAGGCCGGGTGACCGGGTGGTGCTGTACTCCGTCAACAGCGACCAGTTTGTCATTGCCGTTCACGCCATCTTCAAGGTGGGCGGGGTGCTGGTGACCATCAACCCGCGCTCGGCAGCGCCGGAAGTCCGGTTTTTTCTGCAGGATTCGGGTGCGAAACTGCTGCTCTTTGGGGACGGCCTGCAGGACACCGCGCAAAAGGTCTGTCAGGAATTGACCGAAATGCGCTGCCTCGCCCTGACGCCAGGCACCTTCGCGGGGGACTTCACCGCCCTGAGTGCCCAGGCGTCTGCCGAAGCCCTGGAAAACCGCGCCCACGAGGACGACAACGCTGAAATCCTGTATACCAGCGGCACCACCGGCGTCCCCAAGGGCGTGGTGCTGACCCACCGGGCGCTGCGGCATGTGGCGGTGATGTGCGCCACCGTGACCCGGATGCCGCTGCGCCCACGCACGCTGCATGTGGCTCCGCTGTACCACTCGGCCCAGCTCAACCTGTTCCTGAACGCCACGACCCTGCTGGCGGGCTGTCATATTGTGCTGCCTACCTTTGACCCGGTACAGGTCATTGACACCATTGAGCGCGAGCGGGTGCAGGTTTTCTTCGGGCCGCCCACCATGTACCAGTTTTTGCTGAAGGTGCCGGGAATTCAGGACCGGGATGTCAGTTCGCTGGAAGTCGGGGCCTACGGAGCCGCGCCCATGCCGCTGGCGCTGCTGGAACGGATACGAGCGGTTCTGCCGGACCTCAAGCTGTGCGGCATGTATGGTCTGTCCGAGATGGGGCCGGGCGGCGTGATGCTTACCGCCGAGGACCACGCGACCAAAGCGGGCGCAGGGGGATTGCCTGCACCCGGGCTGGAAGTCCGCATCGTGGATGAGGAGGGCCAGGACGTGCCGCCGGGCGTGGTCGGTGAGAAGCTGCTGCGCGGCACCTCCATGATGAAGGAATACTGGCAGCGCCCTGAGCAGACCGCCGAGGCCATTCGGGACGGCTGGCTGCACACGGGTGACCTCGCCATGTTCGATGAGGACGGCTACGTTTACGCCGTGGACCGCAAGAAAGACATGATTATCAGTGGCGGCATGAATATCTACCCGGCGGAGGTCGAGGCGGCCATTATCCGTCATGACGCGGTGCGCGACGTGGCCGTGGTGGGCCGTCCGCACCCGGATTATGGGGAGACGGTGGTGGCGCTGGTGTCACTCCATGAAGGGGCCGAACTGCCGCTGGAAGACCTCCGGATGCACTGCCTGGAGCACATTGCCGATTACAAGATTCCACGGGCGGTCATTTATGGGGAAGTGCCCCGCAACCTGAGTGGCAAAATTCTGAAACAGGATATTCGTAAGCTGGTGGTGCCTGCTGATCGTGCAGGCAGTTCGGCTGGGTAAGTTTTCCTCGACGGCCTGTACAACGAACTCCAGATGGCCAGGGTTATGGATTAGGCCAGGTCACTGCCGGACAAGGCGTGGGCTTAATTTTTTGTTGGGACATGACACGATTTCTCGGCGCCCTAGGTTCTTCGCCTATAATTGCAAGTTGCAATCAATAGGGAGAATCAAGATGACCCAAAACGAACAACCCCAGACCGAGATGAAAAAGCTGTTCACCACGTCCTCTATCGCCACCGGTGGCCGCAACGGTGACGTGTACCTGGGCGAGCAGCTCCTGCACCTCCAAACCCGCCCTGCCCACAGCAAGCGCGAAGGCACCGACCCCGAGGAAATGTTCGGCGCGGGCTACGCGGCCTGCTTCCTGTCGGCCCTGGGCGAGGTGGGCCGCCGCCAGAGCGTGGATACCAACGCGGCGCAGGCCAAAGCCTTTGTGAGCCTGTATGCCAAGACCGAAACCCAGTACGTGCTGGGCGTGGAACTGCACGTCTACATTCCCGAGCAGACCGCAGAAAAGACCCACGAGCTGCTGGAAATCGCGCACCAGGTCTGCCCCTACTCCAACGCTACTCGCGGCAACATTGAAGTGAAGCTGGTGGCCGAAACCGCGCCGCTGCTCTGAGCTGAAGCCAGGCCGTCAATATCGGAAGCCGTGAGCCATCAAAAGCCCTGATGTTCACGGCCTCACCCCATTTCTGGAGACTTCATGGTGATGCACAAACTGACCTCCATTTCTGTGGCCTGCCTGCTGGGCAGCGCCTCCGCACAGCTCTCGCTCACGCCGCCGCCTGCTGCCAAGCCCGACCCGGCCACCCGCGTGACCGCCCCCACTGGCCCGCTGGTGGGGTCTACGGACAACGGTCTGGCCGTCTGGGAAGGCATTCCCTACGCCCAGCCGCCAGTCGGGACACTGCGCTGGCGCTCGCCTCAGCCGCTGCCCGCCTGGACGCAGGAACGCCCGGCCCTGCAACCCGGCACGGCCTGCCCTCAGTACCTGATGGTACCTGGACAGACGCAGGGCATCGTGCGAGGCGCGGAGGACTGCCTGTTTCTGAACGTCTACGCCCCAGCCAACGCCAAAAACTTGCCCGTGATGGTCTGGATTCACGGTGGCAGCTTTACCAGCGGTGCGGGCAGCGACTACAACCCCCGCGCCCTGGCCCGCGAGCAGAACGTGGTCGTGGTGACGCTGAATTACCGCCTGGGGGCGCTGGGTTTCCTGGCCTTGCCCGGGCTGGAAGAGAAAGGTTCAGTGGGTAACTACGGCCTGCTCGACCAGCAGCTCGCCATGAAATGGGTGCGCCAGAACATCGCCGCGTTCGGTGGCGACGCGGCCAACGTGACCGCTTTTGGTGAATCAGCGGGCGGCATGAGCATCTGCCAGCAACTGCTGATGCCGGGCGCACGCGGCCTCTTCGACAAGGCGATTATTCAGAGCGGCCCCTGCCTGGACGCGCAACTGACCGCACCGCGCAATGTGGCGGTGGCAAAAAGCAGCAGCGCCGCCGAGGCCCTTGGCTGTGCGCCCACTGACGCGGCCTGCTTGCGGGCGCTCCCGCTGGAAAAAGTGGTGCAGGCCAAGCCCAAGGGACTGCCCGCCACCGTCACTTTCCCGCCGCTCTATGGCGACCCCACGCTGCCCGTTTCGCCCACCGCCGTTTTCCGCCAGGGTCAGAATCCAGGCGCGGTGGCTCCCGTGCCGCTGCTGATTGGCAGCAACCAGAACGAGGGCACTATTTTTGCGGCCTTCGCCAGTAAACCGGGACGTGATGCCAGCCTCGTGGAATATCTGGGCACCAACTACGTCTTTGGGGGTATCAGTGCCGTCTTTAAGGGACTGAAATACTACCCGCCGCGTAAATACCCCACCCGTGCGCTGGCTGCCGCTACCCAGGCCACCGACAGTCTCTTTGCCTGCCCCACCAGTGACATCGCCCGTGGCCGCACCACGCAGGTACCGGTGTACGCCTACGAATTCCGTGACCCCGGCGTGCCGCACAACCAGTACCTGCAACCCAGCGTCGCCGTGCCGACCTTCGGGGCCTACCACTCGGCGGAGGTCGCGGGAATTATGGGCGCTTCGGCGGCGCTGGGAGACTATTCGCGGTTCTCGGCGGCGCAACTGGCGCTCAGTCAGACCATGCGCACCTACTGGGCCAACTTTGCCCGCACAGGGAATCCCAACGGCGCGGGCCTGACCGAGTGGCCCCGACTGGACGCGGCAGGCGACAACGTACTGGCCTTTCACCCCGAGAAGGTGGGCGTAGTCAGCGATTTCCGCGACTCTCATCAGTGCGAGGTCTGGAAATGACCATCTCCCCTGCCTCTTATCCCTCCCTGCTGGGCGGCACCACCTTCCTGCGGCCCGATGTGGTGCAGGTGCGCCTGCCGATTGTCAACGCTTATTTCCTGGGACAGCCGGGCGGCGAGTGGGTGCTGGTGGATTCCGGCACGCCGCTGGACGCCGGTTTCATTGCGCGGGCAGCCCAGCAGATTCACGGCTCACGCCCGCCCAGCGCCATCATCCTGACGCACGGCCACGTTGACCATGTAGGCAGTGTCAAGAAGCTGCGCGAGACATGGCCCGTGCCGGTATACGCCCACGCCGCCGAACTCCCATTTCTGACCGGGCAGGCCAAGTATCAGATGGGCAGTCGTAGCAGCGCGGCCCCCGACCTGCGGCCCCACGTTCACGCCCTGCCGGACGACGGCAGCGTGCCGCACCTTCCGGACTGGCGCTGGATTGCTACGCCGGGGCACACCCCAGGGCATATGTCGCTTTGGCGCGGCAGTGACCAGACCGTCATTGTGGGCGACGCGGTCAGCACCGCCAATGCCCGCAATCCGGTCAGCCTGTTCACCGGCGAACCGGCCCGCGTCTCGCACGCCTTTCTGTATCAGTCGCGCAGCGATGGACGTGAATCAGTAAGCCGCCTGGCTGAGCTGGCTCCCGAACTGCTGGCCGTCGGGCATGGCAAGGCGCTGGCTGGCAATGGCCTCGGCGCGGCGCTGCGTAAGCATCAGGCGCATTTTGACGACCCCGCGCCACGTTCCTCGCCGTTGCCTCTGCTGGCGCTGGCTGCGGGAGCGCTGGGCCTGCTGTACTGGCTGCGCAGAACTCGGATCAGCTAGCGACCAGTCGGTGTGCCCGGTGCGGTTTGGGTTTGCTGTGGCCTAGGAAGCCGCGCGGGTCGGCGGCGCTGATCTGTTCCCAGTCGCGGCCCCTGGCGTGCTGGGGTCGGAATCCGGATAAGCCAGCAGCATCCGCACATCGGCGAGGTAAGCCTGGACGGTCTGCGGGGTGCAGCGTTCCTCGATTTCTGGCCAGTTATCAAAACTGGATCAAGCCCAGATGACGACTCAGCAAAGATCAGCTGACTTCACATCGCTCCGCCAGGTCCGGGTTTCTTCAGAATCACACTCAAGGCAGTGCCTTATTGCCTTTGCGACACGAGCCGCACCAGCAACAGGACGCCAAAGGCCACCACCACCATCACGGCGCTGAGCACCAGTGCCGGGGCCAGATCACTTTCCATCGCGGAATAAATGGCGAGCGTAATGGTGCGCGTTTTTCCCTGCAAGGATCCGGCAAACAGGATAGTCGCCCCAAATTCACCCAACGCCCGCGCCCAGGTCAGGACCAGACCTTCGAGCAAAAAGGGGAAGGCCAGCGGCCAGGTGATAAGCCGGAACACCTGCCAGTTTCCCGCGCCGTCTGTGCGGGCGGCTTCCTCGGTGTCGCGTTCAACTGCGCTGAAGCCAGCCTTGGCAGTTCGCAGGTAGAAGGGAGCCGAGACGAACAACTGGGCCAGCACCACCGCCGCTGGAGAAAAGGCCAGACTGATGCCTGCCAGTGCCAGTGGTTGACCCAGGAGGCCCTGCCGTCCGAAGGTCAACAGCAGGCCCACGCCCGCCACCACCGGAGGCAGCACGATGGGCAGGTCGAGCAGAGTGTCGAGCACCTTTTTGCCGGGGAACTCTCGGCGGGCCAGCAGCCACGCCACTGGCGTCACCAGCCCAAGCGTCAGCAGCAGGGTTATTCCAGTGGTCAGCAGACTGACACGCAGGGCGTCTTGCACAGCCCGACTCCGCAACGTCGGCCAGAAACCGGTTCCCAGGCCTTGGCCGAGCAACACGAAGACCGGCACCACCAGAAACAGCATCAACACGGCGCCCAGCAGCACCGGCAGGGGAGACGGACGGCGCTGGTCAGGACTCAGCGTGGGGTACCTGCAAAGTCATCAGGTAGCCGATACAGCGCTCACTGTTGTGTTCACCAAGGGCCATTAGCCCGACGCCCCCTTCAAGCGGCTGACCGTCCTGTTCGTAATCCATTACCATACCCTCATTGGCGAACGCCAGCTTGAGGGCGCCCCGCGAGAAAACAGTAGTGGTCGTTTGCGCCAGACCGCATAAACCAGGGCAAGGCATCGTTCTTGGCCGCAGTGAGGGGAATGACCCAGGTATTGAACTCTTCGTCCGCAAGTTCGTACGCCATTTGCACGTGGACTGCCCCAGGGGTGATTTTCAGGATTTTGCCGTTCGGGGCGTTACGGGGGCTGATTGTCATCTGAGTTCCTCCAGATCCTTTTTGCGGTTTACTGCGGCTTACCGAAGCCCCATCTGTGTAGAATTGTCTGCCCCTCGGGTGAGAGCACATAACTCAAAAAGGCTTGCGCTGCCTGGGCATTCGCCGCGCCCTTCAGGGTGCCGATGAGATAGCTGGCATTCTGGTTGAAGCGGGTGGGCAGAGCGATCATTCTGACGCTGGGCTTCAGCTTAGGCGTCACGTCGGTGCTGTAGACCACGGCGGCGTCGGCCTCGCCCAGCTGCACTTTCAGGGCCACCTGACGCACGTTGGGTTCCTCGCTGACCACGTTGTTCAGGAAGCGGGCCGAGAAGTCCTTGCCGTAGGTGCCGCTCCTGTCGACCGCGCTCAGCATCCGGCGGGTGTAGTCGCCCACAGGAACCGCCCTGTCGGCAATGACGATGTTCAGGCCAGGGGTCGTCAGGTCTTTCATGGTCGTGACCTTGTGACTGGTTCTGGGGGCGATGATGGCGAGCCTGTTGCTTACAAAGGGTCTGCCCGTGTTCAGCAGTCCAGCCTTGACCAGCGGGTCGAACTGGGCCGTGTTGGCGCTGGCGTACACGTCCGCCTTCGCCCCATTCTCGATCTGGGTGCGCAGGGCCTGCGATCCGGCGAACTGAAAGGTTGTGGTATGACCCGTTCTGGCGTCGAACGCTTTGCCCAGCTCGGTAAAAGCGTCGGTCAGCGAGGCGGCGGCAAAGACCGTCAGACTGGCGGCATGTGCCGTGGGGCCGAGCGAGAGGGCGAGCAAAAAGGTTAGCTTCCGTTTCATCATCTTCCTTTGAGAGGGCTCAGGCGGTGGTCTTCCAGAGTTCGCCCGCGTGGGCCGGGTCATAGCCGCCCAGCGTTCTGAGTTCACTCCGGAAAGCGGGTTGCTGCACGACGTTCAGGAGGGCCTGGACACCGGGATGGCCCACAAAAGGCGCCGGAACCACCAGATCGAAGCGCTCGACCTGGAGGGGCACGAAATCCAGCCCGAGCGCCACAGCGGCCGAACGCGGGCCAGGGGCCACGTCCGCCGCACCACTGGCGACCCGCCGGGCCGCTTCCAGTGGGGTCGTCACCTCATCCGCGTAGCCGTTGATGCCAGTTCTGGCCCCGTGACCTATCCCGGCACTGTCCAACCAGGCCTCCAGCAGTCCGCGGCTGCCCGCGTCCGGCTCCCGGTTTTGCAGCCTGATGTCCGGGCGCAACAGATCGCCGACGCCGGTAATGTCCCTGGGATTGCCTGGCGCGACTTGCAGGCCCTGTTCCCACGACCAGAGGGTAAACAGCCGGATATCCTGTCCCCGGAACATCTGCTGCACGAAGGGCAGATTGGAGGTTCCCGACGCGGCGTCGAACAGGTGAATGCCTGCGGCGTGGGCTTCACCCCGGCTGAGTGCCCGTAAGGCCGCCTTGCTGGACACCGAATCGAGCAGAATACGGCTGCCCGGTTGCTGTGAGACGTGGCTGGTCAGGAGAGCAAAAGCCGGATCACAGCCAGCCAGCACCGCCGTCCGGCGGGCCAGGGTCAGGTCACTGAACAGCTCCACGGTGACCTGACGGCCATTCAAGTCAGTGACTACACCGTCGGCCTGCTCGGTCAGACCGCCCTGCCCAGTGACTGAAAAGGCCAGCCAGCGCTCACCGACCTGCGCCAGCCGGACCCGTTCGCCAATGCTGGGCTGTAGGCTGGGCTGCCCCGTGGCTGTCGCCTGCACCTGTGCCTCACCCAGTGTAAACAGGTCCTCGACCGCGCAGCCAAAGAGCCGCGCCAGTTGGAGCGCAATCAGAGTATTGGGCGTATAGCCACCCGTCTCGATACTGTGCAGGGCCTGCCGGGTAATGCCCACCCGCTCGGCCAGTTCCGCGGGCCGTAGCCCTGAGCGTTCCCGCCACTCGCGTACCTGTGAATGGACCTGCGGCGTAGAACGTGTCATGCCCAGAATGTAATGTTAACATACTAAAATGTCAATTTTACTTTCCAAAAGTTTACCTGATCGACCTGTTCAGTGGGACCCTTGTCAGGTTGAAGCCTTCGCGTCAGTCGCTGGCAGAACCAGAAGCTGCCGGTGAGTACGACCGGTAGAGCTGCAAGTGACAGGACCGGGGAAGCCTGGTTGCCCTATCCCTGCTGGCGGCGCTGCTGGTGCATCTCGTAGCTTTCGAATGCGCTGACAATGTGCCCGCCGCCGGGCTTACGCGCCCATCGTGCTCTACACCCTGACGGCGGGTGTAATAATCGTTTTTGCTGCCTTTGCACCGATTCCCTGGAGTTGGGGGGCCTGTAGCCAATGGCGCTGGCCGTGCATTTGATTCCGCTGCTCCAGAACCACGCCCGCCTTCCCTTTCAGATGCGGTCCCAGCACTTCGTGGAGCCGCACGGCCTGCTGATGATTATTGCGCTGGGGAGGGAGTCATCGTGCTTCAGTGCCCCTGAATTCCAGTGGAACGGCGCACGTCCATAGTGGGCGTGATGCTGCGCTCGCCGGTAAGTACCACCATCAGGCTGGAAGCCAGGGCAGCACGCTCATGCTCGTCCATGCTCACGATGATGGCCTGGTCGCCCGACTCAGCGCCGCGCCTCTGAAGCTGGGCCAGAGCACTCTTGGTCAGTTGCACCGCGCCCTCGACGATAATCGCCCGGGCGTCGAGAATGGCCTGCGCCTGCTGACGCTGCAGCATGGCGGAGGCGATTTCAGGTGCATACGCAAGGTGGGCGATTCGTGCGTCGTCGATGGTCACGCCCACCTGGGTAAGCCGCTGGTCCAGCTCACGCCTGAGCTCCTGGGCAATGGCTTCAGGATCACCACGCAACGTGATTCGCAGGCGGCGTTGACGCTCGGCCTCGTCGGCGGTGAGCTGTCCCTGGGAGGCCAGTTGCCCCACCAGAGTATGCGAGACGTCGTAGGGGTGATAGGCCGCCAGCTGACGTACGGCGCTCTCGGCCTGAATGCGCACGAAGGCCTGGTAGTCTTCAATCTGCAAAATCGCCCTGGCTGGCTCAGTGACGTGCCAGACCACGATGGTGCCCACTTCGATAGGCGTGCCCAGGGCGTCGTTGACCTTCAGAACGGGCGACTCGAAGTTGTTGAGTTTGCGCGACACCGAGCGGAAGGTATTGAACGGCACACGCCACCAGAATCCCGGAGTGGTCCAGGTCCCGTTGTAGCGCCCGAACAGGTTGTAGACCTTGGCGTCGTTAGGCCCGACCACCATGAAGCCCGTCAGGGCCCACACACCGATGATGACGGCGGGGGTTCCGGCGAGGAAGGCAGTCATGGGGCTGACCCTGCCGAGCACCAGAATCAGGACAGCAATAATCAGGAAGATTCCCAGCATGATGAAGCCGTTGATCGCCCAGGCGGGGTGGTCGTGGATATCCGCGTTGGTCTGCCCCGGTCCGCTTCCATTGCCAGAAACGGGCGGCACCGGTGTCTGTGGGTTCGGGCTGGTCGGATTGGGGATGTTGGTCATAGGTCCTCCTGGAAGATATGGGCCTCGCGCCCGCTATGTGTCAGGGGCGGATCCTTCGGGCCAGCCTGTGCATGCTGTGAACGCTGACGGTATCGCCCTCGCGGACATAGGCCAGCAACGCCTGTAACTGGGATCACCACCCCAGGGCAACCGCAAAGTCCCGAAAACGAATAACAGGTAACCAGTATTACGGGATAAACAGAAATCCTGCCGCTTGAATGAAACTTGGTTCCTGATGAAATCGGGATTTTTCTCTGGGGCATCCATTAGTATTTACACCGAGTTCAAAATTGAACCGACTTTGCGGAAGCCCTGGGATCACCACCCGCCAGCCACTTATGACACCCCATGCAGTCGAATAAGATTCAGTATGCCCGACCTTCCCAGACCGCTGGTGCTGCGTCACATCCACACTCTCATCACCATGCAGGGCGAGCGGGAACCCCCGGCTCCTCCGCTCTCAGACGCGGCGCTGGTCGTGCGGGGCCAGTCTATCGAATGGGTGGGACGTGACTGCGATCTGCCTGCCGAGGTACTCGCGCAGGCCGAGGTGCGCGACCTGAGCGGCATGGTGGTGCTACCGGGCCTGATCAACACCCACCATCACCTGTACCAGACCCTGACCCGCTGCCTGGCCCCCGACGCGGGCCTGTTCGAGTGGCTCCGCACGCTGTATCCCATCTGGTTGCGTCTGACTCCTGAAGCCGCCTATGTCAGTGCGCAGCTTGGCCTCGCAGAACTGGCCCTGAGCGGCTGCACCACGTCGAGCGACCACCTGTATCTCTATCCCAACGGGGTACGACTCGACGACACCATCCACGCGGCGCGTGACCTTGGCGTGCGCTTTCATGCCACGCGGGGCAGCATGAGCCTGGGCGAGTCGCAGGGAGGGTTGCCGCCTGACCGTGCTGTAGAGCAGGAGGACACTATCTTGCTGGACTGCGAGCGGGTCATCGGCGCCTTTCATGACCCGGAGCGCTACGCCATGACGCGGGTGGCCCTCGCGCCCTGCTCACCGTTTTCAGTGACGGGCCATCTGATGCTCGAAAGTGCTCGACTGGCACGGCGGCGCGGCGTGATGCTGCGTACCCACCTTGCTGAAACGGCCGATGAGGACGCCTTCTGCCTGGCCCACTTCGGGATGCGCCCGCTGGACTACGCCGAAAGCGTCGAGTGGCTGGGGCCGGATGTCTGGTTCGCCCACGGTGTCTTTTTTAACGCTCAGGATGCGCAGCGATTAGGACAGTGCGGTTGCGGGGTGGCCCACTGTCCCAGCAGCAATATGCGCCTGGCGAGTGGGATTGCTCCGGTGCAGCAGTACCTGCGGGCCGGAGTCAAGGTGGCGCTAGGTGTTGACGGCAGTGCTAGCAACGACGGTTCGCATCTGCTGGCCGAGGCGCGGCAGGCCATGCTGGTTTCACGGGTGCGCGGCGTGCCGGGTCAGGCTCCCGACACCACCGACCTGCTGAGCGCCCAAGACGCGCTGTGGCTGGCAACGCGGGGCGGAGCAGCCGTGCTGGGCCGTGATGATATCGGTCAACTGGCCCCCGGCTATGCGGCAGACCTGATCGCTATCGACCTGAATGAACTGGGCTACTCGGGAGGGCGGCACGATCCCCGGAGTGCCCTGACGTTGTGTGCACCGCAGCGGGTGTCCCTGAACATGGTCGGTGGCCGCCTCATTGTCGAGGACGGGAACCTGCTCACGGTAGATGTGACCCGCCTGAATCACAAGCACCAGCGCCAGAGCCAGCGTATGGTCATGGGCGGTAAAGACTGAATCCCTGACGGCCTGATAAAAAAGATGAGAATGCCTCCACCAAGAGGCATTCTCATTGTGTATGTCGAAGAAAACACCGATTGGTGGAGACAGCACCATTCTATTCGCCTCTCTTTGCTCCTGGCTATGCCGTGCTCCATGGCGTGATCGACGTCATCTCGTCACGACCGCCTGGATGCTCGTGGGGCTGATTCTTTCCCACTCCATC
>JAGLBK010000060.1 GCA_018260275.1 Deinococcus sp. | reverse complement strand
AAGCGGAAGCAATTTGGTAGGCATACCTCAAGCTTCCGCTTTCTTGTGCCGTCAGGTATCCCCTAGCACTTGAGGTTACTAGGATAATGAGATACAGGACAATCGTCCCTTTAGCAAAGGTGTCGAAGGTTACAGGGTGGTGTAGAGTGCAGCCATGTGGCCTTTTGGAAAAAATACGACGGACCGAATCAAAGACGCTATCAATGCCAACCCGGTGCTGTCCCCACTGGGGCTGAACGTGCAGGAACAGGGCGGCACCGTGAAAGTGGTGGGCCAGGTTCAGCATCAGAGTCAGGTTGGCCTGATTAACGCCGTGGTCGGCGGAATCAGCGGTGTCAAGAACGTGGACGTGAGCGGCGTGAGCGTGCTGGAGCAGGCTTCTGCCCCCGCCGATGTCAGCAACGTGCAGATGGGCGACATCGTGCAGCAGAGCGCGGGCGCAGCCCAGTTCGACGAGAAGGCGTTCGAGGACCAGAGCCGGATCGCCAAGGAAGTGCTCTCGGCGGTGCGCGGTAACGGTGAACTGACCGACAACCCCAT
This sequence comes from Deinococcus sp., assembly GCA_018260275.1. Classification (GTDB taxonomy): domain Bacteria; phylum Deinococcota; class Deinococci; order Deinococcales; family Deinococcaceae; genus Deinococcus. The sequence continues at coordinate 12,739 of JAGLBK010000060.1, read as the reverse complement.
TGACGTGCTTCAGAGCGGCACCAGCGTCGTGCTGCGCGGCGCCGTGGACAGCGACCACGAACTGCGTCTGCTCCAGCAGGTGGCTCAGGGTGTCAGCGGCGTGACCGGCGTGGACGTCAGCGGCGTCTCGGTGCGTGCAGGTGCCAAGGAACTGTCCAAGGAAAAGGACCAGAGCACTGGCGACACCGTCTACACCGTGAAAAGCGGCGATACCCTCAGCGCCATTGCCCAGAAGTACTACGGCGACGAGATGCGTTACAAGGACATCGCCCACTTCAACAACATCAGTAACCCCAACGCGATTCAGGTCGGTCAGCAAATCCGTATCCCCGGCTGAGTTCTAAGATTCCGCAAAGCCGCCTCGTATTGGGGCGGTTTTTCTTTGCTGCACCATACTCATATTCTGATATCGGATACTGATAGCCAGAATGGATCTGAACCTGTTTAAAGGCAACCTCGATCTGATCTTGCTCAGTGTGCTGGAGCGTGAAGGCGGCTATGGGCAGGACATCGCCAAGCGCGTGAGCAGCCTGACCGGGGGGCAAATCACGCTGAACGCGGGCAGCCTGTACCCGGCGCTGCACCGCCTGGAGCGGGCGGGCTACCTCAGCTCCAGCGAAATGGCTCCTGCACGGGGCGGCCCGCCAGTCAGGACCTATCTGCTGACCACTACAGGCCGGGCCGAGCTGGACCGCAAACGCCAGAGCTATGCCAGCTTCGATTCGGCACTCCGGAGCCTGTGGTGAGCGGCGTTCCCAGGCAGGCCGAAGCGTATTTGAGGTGCGCGACGTGCCTGGTGCCCCGCCGGGTCCGTGGCAAAGTGCAGGCTGAACTGCGCGGCAACCTGTACCAGACGGCGCTGGACGCCCGTTGCGAGGGCCTGAGCGAGGAAATGGCCTGGGCACGCGCGCTGAACGAGGCGGGTCCGGCCTACCGACTGGCCCTCAATCTGGCGCGGGTCTATCTGCTGCGGCCTATGGCGCGGTTGCTTCTGGTCGGCGCAGCACTGGGCGGAGCGGCCTACGCCGTGCAGAGCGGCGGGCATTCTGTTCCGGCGACCCAATCCGGGGCCACGCGGTGAAGGCCCGGTGGCACTCGCTCTGGCGCGAATGGCTTTCTCCACTGGTCTACGCACTGCTGTTGACGCAGTCCGGCGCCACGGGCGTCAGGGTAGACGGCGCGAGCATGCTGCCCAGCCTGAGAAACGGTGAGGAACTGGTCGTGCCCAGGGCAGAAGGCTGGGCGCACCGACTGGGCGTTGGCGAGTACCGGCGCGGCGACATCGTCGTGTTCAAGCCGCCGCGCGAGGCCGCGCAGGAGTGGCAGAACAGGTACCGGGGGTTGCCGCTGCCCTGGAATTACCGCCCTTATCTGGTCAAGCGGGTGGTCGGCGTGCCGGGCGACCAGATCAAAGTGCAGCAGGGTACGGTCTATGTCAATGGACAGGCGGTGGCCGAGCCAGGCACCATGAATTACTGGGACAGATTTTGCCACGACACGTCCAGCGACCTGGCGAACTTTCCGGCGCTGACCGTGCCCGCCAGGCACTACTTCGTGATGGGCGACAACCGCAGCCCCGGCGGAAGCCTCGACAGCCGGGTCTTTGGCCCGGTAGACCTGCGGGACGTGGCCGGGCGTGCCGTGCTCAGCGTGTGGCCGCTGGCCCGCAAAGCCGACGCGACCCCACCCTGCGACGGCGCAGCGCATCCCGAACAGCGGGTGAAGTACAGCGGCGAGGTGCGCTGGAACCCGCGCTGGCTGGCCGGGCAGAGTCACTGATCCCTGGTGGGCCGATTCCGTTTGTACTGCACCAACCCCACCGTCTGACCCCGGTACAGGTCTGTCCCTTCGCGGCCAATTTCTACAAAGCCCAGCCGGTGCATCAGCGCGTGCGAACGCTGGTTGGGTTCGTGAACCTCGGCCCAGACGCGTTCCAGGCCCAGCACTTCAAAAGCGTGGCGCAGCATCAGCTGGCCCGCTGCCGTGCCGATGCCCTGGCCCCACAGGCGGCTCTCCCCTATAGCGATGCCCAGTTCGCCCGAAACGGCGACCAGGTCGGCCAGATCGGTATAGCCGACCAGCACGCCGTCCTGCACGATACCGAGCCGTAGAAACTGTCTGGGCGGCGCAGTGATGAGGCCGCGCCAGTGTGCCCGGATGCGCCCGGCAGGCAGATCGGGTTCCCAGCCGTTGGCGAGACAGAATTCCCGGTCCTGGCCCCACTGCACGGCGTAGTCCTCGTCGCCGGGGCACAGGGGACGCAGATTTATGGGCACAGGGCCTCCGGACTTATGGACACAGCGCCTCTAGAATCTCGGCTGCACTTCCCACACGGCCTTGCCAGACGCCTTCGCCCGCCCACAGGCTGATGAATTCGGCGCGGCCCTGCCGGGCAGCCTCGGCCCGCAGCGGCCCGGTCAGCGCATTCTGGTAAGGGTAGGGCAAAGGCTGTGAAAGCTGCTCGGAGACAGTGTTTTTAAGCCCGCGTGCGGTGCGCCCACTAAAATTCCGGGTAAGGACCGTGTCGCCCGCTTTGGCCTGCGCCAGAGCCTCGCGGTAAGGCGCAGAGGTTCCGGCCTCGCTGGCACGTAAAAAGGCGGTGCCGCACTGCACCAGACTGGCCCCAGCATTCAGCGCGGCCCGCACGTCTTCGCGGGTCATCAGGCCACCAGCAGCGATCACCGGGATTTGAACGGCCTGTACCGTTTTCCGAACAAGTTCCAGTGTGCCCGCGAAGTCGTCCTGCACCCAGCCGCCCCGGTGCCCGCCCGCCGCGCCACCCTGCACCACCACGGCCTCTACCCCGTCTGCCGCCAGCATGACCGCTTCCTCTGTGCTGGTCGCTGTGCCGATGCTCAGGATGCCGCGCCGCTTCAGTTCGTCCAGCTGCGCCCTTTCGATACGCCCGAAAGCAAAGGAAAAGACCGCCGGGTGTACGTCCAACACAGCCTCAAACTGCGCGTCAAAGTCCGGCTGCACCTGCGGGGGCAAAGTGGGCAGCGCGAGGCCCAGTTCGGCGTGCAGCGGGGCCAGTTCGGTGATAGCGGCGGCCTGCTGCGCGGCGGTCACTTCCGGCAGTTCCTGTGGCGCAAACAGACCCAGGGCAAACGGCCTCGCGGTCAGTGTCCGGGTGGCCGCGCCCGCCGCCCTGATCTGCTGCGGTGTGAAGTAAGCCGCGCCGACGCTGCCCAGACCGCCCGCCCCCGACACGGCGGCGACCAGTTCCGGCGTGGTGATGCCGCCCGCCATGGGTGCCAGGACGATGGGCCTGCTCAGGCCGAGGCGCTGCATCAGCGGATTCATACCGCCATGATGCCTCCGTGAACCCTGTGATGAAAGCCCCGCCCGGCGGTGACGTTGCTGATCGCGCTGGCACCGGGAAGCCGTTTTTACGTGCAACTACGCCTGCTGCTCTGGCGCATTTGATATAAGAATGTTTTGCGCTGTTGACCCTCTACCCTGGTGGGAGAGGGCCTTGCGAAGCAAGGGGTGACTCGCAGAGCTGCGTAGCAGAGGGGGCCACAAAGCAACTTCTTTTTGTCGAATGCGTTAGAACACCTTGCTGCCCAGTTTGCCTTCCAGCAGCGGAATCAGCGGGGTGGCCTCGCCACTGTCCGCCCCCCTGAACTGAATCCCCAGCACCAGCACGTCGCTCTGCACTTCACCGATCTGGCGCGGACCGAAATTCAGTACGCCCAGCACCTGCTGACCAGTCAGTTCTTCCGGCGTGTGTCCGGTAAACCGCCCGACGCTGGTCCGCACGCCATACTTGCCGAAATCGATTTTCAGGCGGTAGGACCGTTTCGGGGCACTCGGCTCCAGCTCGGCGCTGAGCACTTTGCCCAGGCGGATATCCAGCTTGCCGATAGTGCCCTCGAACATCGTGGTCGGTTTCAGGTCGCTTGCCATAGGGCAAGGTAGTGTGCGGCGCGGCATCGGTGCGCGGCGTACCCTAAGCAGGTGGCCGAGTTTTTACACCCCTACCGCGCCTGGACCGCCTACCGCCGCGCCGCTTACGCCAGTGCCCCGGCTCCCCGGCGTCAGTTCATGCCCCGCGCCGTCATGGAAGACCTGCTGACCCAGGCCGCCCGCAAGCTGCCCCTGCTGGACGCCCCCGATTTGCCCTGGGCGCTGGCCGAACGGGTTCACGACGCGCAGTATCTGCGCCGCTGGCGAGCAGGCGAGGTGACGCGGGCCGAGGAGAGGGCGATGGGTTTCGCGTGGACCGACAGCGTCGTTGAGCGCGGTCTGGGCAGCAGCGGAGCGACCTTTGCGGCTACTCAGGACGCGCTGCGCCTGGGGCTGGGCATCAATTTCGGCGGCGGCACCCACCACGCCTACCGCGACCACGCCGAGGGCTTTTCTTTCCTCAACGATGTGGTCATCTCAGCGCAGTGGCTGCTCGATGAGGGCCACGCCCGGCGCATCCTGGTGCTGGATTTCGACGTGCATCAGGGCAACGGCACCGCCTCCATGCTGGCAGGTGAGCCGCGCGCGCTGACCGTCAGCGTCCACGGCGCAAACAATTACCCGTTCGACAAGGAAGTCAGCGGGCTGGACGTAAACCTGCCCGACGGCGCAGACGACGCGGCTTATCTGGCCGCCCTGGACCGCCAGATTGCGCCGGTGGTCGGAGCTTTCACGCCCGATTTCGTGTTCTATCTGGCTGGAGCCGACGTGCTGGCGGGTGACCAACTGGGACGGCTGGCGCTGACCCTGGCCGGAGTGCGCCGCCGTGACGAACGGGTATTCCGCTGGGCGGCGCGGGCCAGAATTCCGCTGGTTTGCGTTATGGCCGGGGGATATAACCGCGAACCGCAAAAGCTGGTGCAGGCGCGGCTGGGCACGCTGGAGGCGGCATTGGGTGCCTTTTCTCCAAAACTGAGAACTTCTACTTGAACCAGGGCCAGTCGCCTTCCTTGAAAGTCACCTCGTTCCATTTGGGATGGAAGCCTTCGGTTTCCTGCAAGGTGGTCAGCTTGCTGATCGCGCACTTCTGGTAATTCAGCAGCGCGTTGTGTTTTTCAGGTGTCTTGAAGTCACGGGTGACCAGAATGCGTTGCACGGCGTAGGTCGGCACGCCGTTGCCCAGCTGCGGATAGTGCAGGGTGGCCGCTTTGTAAAACCCGTTGAGGGCAGCGGGCGCAATGTCGAGCGGCACGAGGTCGAACTTGCTGGCGTCGAGCGCCTTGACCCAGTCGGCAGGCTGGCCCACCACGCTTAGCACGGCGTCGACCTGCCCGGCAGCCAGCGCGTTCATGGTGTCCTCACGCGTCTTGTATTCCAGAATGTTGACGGGCACGCCCGATTTGGCTTTCAGGATGTTGGCGGTCACGACGCTGCCGCCCCAGCTACCCAGTTTCTTGGCCTTCAGGTCGCTCCATTTGGTAATCCCGGTCACGGTGACCTTGCCAAAGATGTTCTTCTTGGCGACGGCTTGCCTGGCGATCAGGTGAATCTCGTCGAAGTTGAGGGGCAGCAACTGCTTGATCTCGGCCACGCGCGGGTCGTGTTCGACCTGGTCGCGGGCCTTAAGCACGTCAAGCTGCACGAAGGCCAGCGCGACCTGATTGCTCAGCAGCAGTTCCAGGTTCTCGACGCTGCCGGTGCCCTGGCGCTGGCGCAGGAAAGACGCGTTGGTGCAGACCCTGCCAATGTCACGGAACATGTCCGAGGCCGTCGAGCCTTTAGGGCTGGTGGCGACGTCCAGAAAAACGGGGGGAGCGGCCTGGGCACTGCCGAACAGCAGCACTCCGGTCAGTGTTTGAATCAGGGCTTTTTGCATAGTGTCCTCCAGAGTTTAGGGCAAAGACGGAACCGTTCTAAGCAAATCAGAGCAGAGATCTATCAGGGCCACGTCAGCCTGTAGCGGGCCGGGGCGCAACTCTGTTCATGGAACGGTCAGCTGGCGCAAAAGCGGGTAGTATCTTCTTTATGACCGTTCTCCTCCAGGCCCACTGACGCGAGTCGAGAACGCGCGACATTTCAATCTCAATTTCAGGCTCACTCGGCCTGCCGGAGTTTCCATGACTGCACCCCAATCCAATCCTGCTGGCCCTTCAGCGGCCCTGGAGCACGAAATTGCCCGCCGCCGGACCTTCGCCATCATCAGCCACCCCGACGCCGGGAAAACGACCATCACCGAAAAGCTGCTGCTGTACGGCGGCGCTATTCAAGAAGCCGGGTCGGTGACTGCCAAAGAGGGCCGCGCCCACACCAAATCCGACTGGATGAGCATTGAGCAGCAGCGCGGGATTTCTATTTCGTCCAGTGCGCTGACCTTTGAATACCAGGGCCGCCACGTCAACCTGCTGGATACCCCCGGCCACCAGGATTTCAGCGAGGACACCTACCGCACCCTGACCGCCGCCGACAGCGCCCTGATGGTACTGGACGCGGCGCGTGGCGTGCAGACCCAGACCGAGAAACTATTCGCGGTGTGCCGCAACCGGGGCGTGCCGATCCTGACCTTCGTGAACAAGATGGACCGCCCGGCGCTCGACCCGTTCGAGTTGCTGGCCCAGGTCGAGGAAACGCTGAAAATCACGGTGGTACCGCTGACCTGGCCCATCGGCGACGGCCCCGACTTCAAGGGCGTGTACGACCTGCAAACCGGGCAGGTGCTCGCCTTCGAGCGCACCTCCGGCGGCAAGCACCGCGCCCCGGTGCAGACCGCTGGCCTGGACGACCCGCAACTCGACGCGCTGGTCGGCAAAGACCTGGCCGCCAAACTGCGCGAGGATGTTGAACTGATCAAGGGGGCCATGCCCGAATTTGACCCCGCCGAGTTCCTGCGCGGCGAACTGACGCCCATGTTCTTTGGCAGCGCCATGAACAACTTCGGCATCGAGCACTTTCTGAGCAACTTTGTAGAGCTAGCCCCCCCGCCAGGGCCAGTCGAAACCAGTCTGGGCGAGCGCGAACCCACCGCCGGATTCGCCGGGTTCATCTTCAAGTTGCAGGCCAACATGAGTAAGCAGCACCGTGACCGCACCGCCTACATGCGCGTGATCTCGGGCCACTTCGAGCGCGGTATGGACGTGACCCACACCCGCACCGGGCGCAAGCTGCGTCTCTCGCAGGCGCATACGCTGTTTGCCCAGGACCGCGAAAAGGTCGAGGACGCCTACCCCGGCGACATCGTGGGCCTCGTAAACCCCGGCGTGTTCCAGATCGGGGACGTGATCAGTGTAGACGGCAAGGTCACGCTGCCCAGCTTCCCGCGTTTCACGCCCGAAACCTTCGCTACCCTGGCCCTGAAGGACGTGGGCAAGCGCAAGGCGTTCATGAAGGGCTTGACCCAGCTGGCCGAGGAAGGCGTGGTGCAGGTGTTCTACCCCACCGACGGGGCGCGTGACCCCTACCTGGGCGCGGTGGGGCCGCTGCAATTCGAGGTGTTCCAGGCCCGATTAAGCGAGGAATACGGCGTGGAAGTCGAGATGAACGTGACCAGTTATCAGCTGGTGCGCTGGCTGGCCGGGGACCCCGAAGGTGTGGCCCGCTTTGCCCGCCACGTCGAGGACGACCAGGGCCGCCCGGTGATGCTGTTCCGCAGCAAATACGACCTCGAATATACCGCCGAGCAGCACCCCGAAATCGAGTTCCTGCCACTGCCTAAAGACCTGACGCGGGTATAGGTCACCTAGGACCTTTGTGCCCCTTGACCGCGCCTGGCCTGGTCACGTAAACTACTTTCTTGGTCAAGTGGGGCAGGGCAACCAACAGCTTTCCAGCGTGGAAGCGGCCCGAACCCCAGACAGCAGCCTCTGGACTCAGAGTGCGACTGGACTCGCAAGGAGGGCACCATGCCCAAGATGAAAACCCTGAAAGCGGCCACCCGCCGCATCAAGATCACCGGCACCGGTAAGGTCATGGCGTTCAAGAGCGGTAAGCGCCACCAGAACACCGGCAAGAGCGGCAACGAAATTCGCGGCAAGGGCAAGGGCTTCGTGCTCGCCAAGAGCGAGTGGGCCCGCATGAAGCAAATGATGGGTGGTAAATAATGCCCCGCGTTAAGACCGGCATCGTTCGCCGCCGCCGCCACAACAAGGTCCTGAAGCGGGCCAAGGGCTTCCGCGGCAGCCGCAGCAAGCAGTACCGCAACGCCTTCCAGACCCTGCTGAACGCCGCGACCTACGAGTACCGCGATCGCCGCAACAAGAAGCGTGACTTCCGCCGCCTGTGGATCCAGCGTATCAACGCCGGTGCCCGCCTGCACGGCATGAACTACAGCACCTTCATCAGCGGTCTGAAAAAGGCCAACATCGACCTGAACCGCAAGGTCCTGGCCGACATCGCCGCCCGCGAACCCGAAGCCTTCAAGAGCCTCGTGTCCGCCGCGCAGGGTGCCCACCAGCAGTAAGCGTTCTTTTTGTAATGGCCGCCTCCACCCGGGGGCGGTTTTTTTGTCGGGTCTGTGGCCCTTTTCCGCATCGTCTCGCCCCGCATCGTCTCGTCAGTGCGGGCTTAACATAGAAGGCGTGAATCCTGCCCGCCTTCTTCTCTCGACCATCGCCGGAGTGGCCGCCGCCCTCATCGCCTTTTCGGCGGTGTACGTGCGCGGTGATCTGGGGGGCGTGTTCCGTTTCCTGCACGAGCGGGGTGTCGCCAAGCGGTTGGCTGCTGCCGGGGCCACGCCCGAGCAGGTTACAGCCGCCAAAGCCAGAGCCTTAGCCGCCGCGCAGACCTTTGCCGACCCGGCACTGGCAAGCCGCCTGATTCCGCTGGAACTGCTGGTCGGGTTGCTGGTGGCGGCGCTGGTGTGGTGGCTCTTTGGGCAGCGGGTCGCCAGGGCCGAATCCGGGCAGGAACGCCCCGACGTGCAGGAACGGATGGTCATGCGCTTTGCCCACCGCCACGGCGGACACTTTACGCTGCGCGACCTGATGGAACGCAGCCCCCTGAGCAGCGAGCAGGCCCGCGAGGTGACGGCCCGGATGCTGGAACGCGGGCAACTGCGGCGCGAGGGCGAAGGATACACGCTGTTATGAACCCTGCCCCGCTGCCCGATGACCTTACGCCCGCCAACCTGCTGGCCGACCTGCTCGACGATGCCAACCATGCCCCCTGGGAAAGCGTACAGTCGGCGCTGGCCCGGGTGAGCAATCCACCGCATCCGCACATCGACTGGCTGACCAAGCACCTGAGCGAAACCAAACGGGCATACTGGACCATCATTTCCAGCGTGACTGGTCTGGCCGACCCGCCTCCACCCGACGAGGCCGGACTGACCCGACTGATGGTCTGGGAAGTCTCGGCTGCCCGCCAGTTGACCCCGGAACAGCTGGCCCCGCCCCTCGATTATGGTGGCTTGCCGTTTACGGTGGCGTCGTTTCTCCGTTTCGGGGCGCGGCATACGGCGTGGCACGCCGGGCAGATCGCGGCCCTGGCCCGGCGCGAACAGCTGGCCTGAATGCCCCAGGAACGTCCCTTCCTGACCGAGCCGAGTGAAGCAGGCGCAGCAGCCAGCGGAGCCGCGCCTGACAGTCTTTTCGATCTGGCGGTGAACCGCGCAGCGACTGCCGTGCGTGGGGTGGGCAGCCAGGACGCCCTGGCCGCCTGGCACGCCCGCACCCGCTTTGCCCGGCGCATTTCACTGGCAGAGGTTCAGCGGGCGCTGGCTACCCGGCCCCAGTCCGGCGAGTGGCACTGGCAGGGCGGCCCGGACGGCTCCTGGCAGCCCGGCAAAGCCCGTTTTCCCTAACCGAAGCTGCGGGCAATGCTTGCCGCCGCCAGCTGAACCGCCCGCGTAATTTCAGACTGCGGCAGGTAGGGCAGCGGCGGGCGGTCTTCCGGGACGGCCAGGGCCACGGCGGCGTTGGCCGGAACATGCAGAAAGCCGCAGGGAACGTGGGCGCGGCCCGTGGCGTGCAGGTGGTGCAGTGCCTGATACATGACGGCGTTGCATACGTACAGTCCCGCCGAGTTGCTCACGTAGCCCGGAAGCTGCGCCGCGTGCCAGTCGCTCAGGATGCGCCGCAGCGGCAAGGTACTCAGGTAGGCGGCGGGGGCCTGCGCGTGGGGGTGCACCGGAGCGTCCCGGTAGACCTGCCCGGCGTTATCGGGAATATTGAAATCCATGACATTGACGGCGACCCGTTCGAGCGAAACCTGGGCACGCCCCGCCGCCAGTCCGGTCAACAGTACGGCCTCCGGTTGATGGCGTTCCAGAGCGCTCAGCAGGGCTTTTGCCGCCTCGTGAGGTTCCACGGGAAGCAGGGCCGCCTCGATACCCAGCTGGCCTGCACGTTGCCCGCCGAGCGCCTGTGCGGCCTGGGCGCTGGGGTTATCAGGATGCGTGTGGAACGGCTCGAAGCCGGTAAGCAGCAGCGTAGGCATGCCGTAATGTTAAGGCCAGAGCGCAAAAAGCCCCCACCCGGCGCGGATGAGGGCCTGCTGGCGCAGTCAAATCAGTGGCTGCCGAAGTCCTGCACCCAGTAGGTCTGGTAGGTGCTGCCCGTGTTCAGCGCGTAGCCGACCCCCAGTTCCTTGAGGCTGGCGTTCATGATGTTCTGGCAGTGGCCGGGGCTGTTCAACCAGCCAGCCACCACGTCCTCGGGGGTGGTCTGCCCGGCGGCGATGTTCTCGGCCAGGGTGCTCCAGCTGTAGCCGGTGGCCGAGATGCGCTGGTCGAAGGTGCGCCCGTCCTGGCTGGTGTGGCTGAAATAATTCCTGGTCGCCATGTCGGCGGCGTGGGCCTGGGCCGCCTGCTCCAGCTGGGCGTTGTAGGTCAGGGCGGGGGCGGCGGGGTAAGCCACCGTGCCACAGGTGCGGGCTTGGGCGCGGGCCGTGTTGGTCAGGGCCAGCACACGCTGGGCAAAAGTGGTCGAGCCGGTGCCCGTGTTGGTGGGGGCCGAGTTGCCAGGCTGCACCGTGAAGGGGAAGTCGATGTAGGCCGTCGGGGAAGCGACGATGGTGGCCCGTACGGTGGCGCTGCCTGCCCCGACCGCCGTGACCAGGCCGCTCTGAGTGACAGTGACGACCGCCCCGTTGGTGGTCGTCCACTTCAGCTGTCCGGGGGTCGCGGGCTGACCATTGACGTTCACGTTCAGCTGCTTGGTCTGGCCGACCGTCAGGGTAGACGCGGCAGCGACCGACTGGGCCGTGAGATGACTGGCCGTGAAAATATTGCCCGTCGTGGTTCTGGTCAGGCTGACTGCACCAGGGTCGGTGGCGATGACCTGGGAGCTGCTGCGGGGACTTTGCCCACACGCCCCCAGCAGGAGCGTCAGGGCGGCGGGAAGCAGGATCAAGGGTTTCTTAATGTTCATGCCTTAATAGACCCCCCATTCGGGGGACAGAAGGTGAGAAAAAACCTCTCATGACTCATCTTTTTTAAGAGCCGTCTCAGATGCGGCTCACAGAATAGGTATGAATTAATTCACATCCCAGACTTCATCTGCTGCTCATTTATGGTTCAAGTTCAAATCGGGCGCTCACTGCTCTCTGGTCGCCAGTTCATGCACCGTTCGGAGCAGTCGCCGGGTCGCCTCCTGATCAGGGGCTGACATGAGAGCGGTTTCCAGCAGGGCAATCCCCTGTGCGGCCTGCTGGTTGGCAAACTGCTGGGCATACTCCACGCTGCCGCTGTCCAGCAACCAGTGGTGAATCTGGTCGATCACCTGCTGATTCTTCCGGGGCCGGTCACGCCTCATCTGGTCCAGAAAAATCTGTTTCTGCCCGGCAGGGGCCTGAGCCAGCCAGTGCAGCACGATCAGGGTACGTTTGCCTTCCAGCAGGTCGCCGCCGATTTCCTTGCCGTATTTGACCGGGTCGCCAGTCAGGTTCAGCACGTCATCCCGGATCTGAAAGGCGGTGCCCAGCGCCAGCCCAGCAGCGCTAAAAGCCTCATTCACAGGCAATCCGGCGGCCAGCGCCCCCAGCCGGAGCGGAACAATGACCGTGTAGTAGGCCGTTTTCAGTTCGACCATCTGGAGGTAATCGCTTTCTTGGAGGTTCCACTCACGGCGCTCGACCCAGGCCAGATCGAGGTGCTGGCCCTCGGCAGTGCGGGCGATCATCGCCAGAAATTCCTCCATGGCCCCTGGAATTCCGGCCCGCTGCACGGCGGCCCACATATAGGCGTGCAGGGCGTCGCCCACGTTAATGGCCAGGGGCACGCCGCACAGACGGTGCAGGGCAGGTTTTCCCCGGCGCTCCTCGCTGTCGTCCTCGATGTCGTCGTGAATCAGCACCCAATTCTGAAACATTTCCAGCGCCGCCGCCGCCCACTGCGCCGAGGTCCAGGCCGCCGTGCCGGGCCGCACCCCGTGGGCCTGCGCCGAGGCAAGCAGCAGTTCCGAGCGGATGCCCTTGCCGCCGCGCCGGGGATAGTCGCGCATCAGGGCATAAAAATGCTCCAGTTCGGGGGTAGGGCTGTGCTCGGGGAGCAGCGAAAGCACGAGGTCAAGCAGTTCAGCCCGCATGCCCGACAGTCTAGAGCAGTCCGGCAAAATCCGTCTGGGACATTTACGCCAGGAGCGAAAGGCGTCTGGTGTCACTCACATTCGTAACTGGCCTCTGCCGGACCGAACTCCCCTGGCGCGTCGGGGCCACTCCGTCAGGGACGCGAAGGACTTATAACTCTAAAGCTACTTTTCTTGAGTGTGTTCGTGTTAACTTAGGAAGCGGAGGTCGGGCGCACGTCCCGGCGATGACACGACTTATGGATTACTACGAACTGCTGGGCGTTGCCCGTACCGCAAGCGCCGACGAAATCAAAAGTAGCTACCGCAAGCTG
>JAGLBK010000005.1 GCA_018260275.1 Deinococcus sp. | reverse complement strand
GCTGTCCAGACCCAGGCATCGTCTTTGACAGCCTTCTTGCCTGGTAAGGTGAACTTTTCACTGACTAGGAGCGTGTCTTCGACACGCTCTACAGTTCGTTGGACGGTGGTTTCGTTCACCCCCCAAGCCTGACCTATGTGGAAGTAAGTGCGGTATTCTCGCCAGAATTCCAGAGTCATAAGAAGCTGGTCGCCCAGACAAAGAGCAGGTGGGCGACCGGAACGCCTTTTACTGCTTTCTCGCTGTTGAAGCACTTCTAGCATGGCTAGAAACGTTTCAGGATAAACCCCTGTTCTCCGTCGGAAGGTACACCGATTCAATTTCAGAACCTGCTCAAATTGACCGTTTGACACCTCTAAAATTTACCAGCTGACTTTCGCAGGAGGTCTAATCCACTTTTTTGCTCATGCCTTCACCTCGCGGCCCTGCTGGCTGGTTTGTGCCGCTCTGTCCTGCCGCTGCTGGCGGGCCAGTTCCAGCCCCGCCGCCGTAAGCGTGTAGATATGGCGCGGCGGTTTGCCCTCGTGGGGGCTGGGCTGCCACTCGGCGCTGAGCAGGTCGCTCTCGTGCAGGCGCTGCAAAATGGGATACAGCGTTCCCGATTTCAGCTCGGTTTTGAGACTCAGGTCGTAGCCGTAAGTGGGTTGGGGATAGGCGTCCAGCAGCGCGAGGAGGACAGCCGCCGTATGCGGACTGGGTGAACGTCTACGCTTGAACATAGCCAGATAGTACTACTTATGTAGACTTAAGGACAATGGTGAGTGGGCGCATTGGTCATGGGAGACAGGAGAGCGGGGGCGCGGCGGGCCAGCTTCACTTCAACTTCGTCAGCAGCGCTTTTCCCTGCGCCTGATAATCGCGTTCCACCGCATTTTGCGGCGTCAGCGACAGCGCCCGGTCAAGCACGGTGCGGGCGCTACGCGAGTCTTTCAGGTCGCTCAACGCAGTGGCGACGTTCACATAGACGGCGATGTCGTTGGCGGCTCCGGCCAGCGCCTGCGTTGCCAGCTTGCGGGCCGTGTCGGGGTTGCCCCCGCTGAGGCGCCCCGCGCGGGCATAGGCCCCGGCATGCCAGCGGGCCAGGGCCGCCAGCGCCCGCGCCGAGTGCGGGTCGAGCGCCACGGCGCGTTCGATTTCGCCCCTGGCGTCGCGGGCCAGCCGGTAGGCCGCCGGGCTCAGGCCGCTGGTGTTGGCCCGCAGGCCATAGGCCCCGGCCAGATCGAGGTGCGCCTGCCCACTGTTCGGGTTGGCCTGGACTGCCGCCTGCGCCGCCTTCAGCGCCCGGTCGATGGCCGCACTGTCGGGCGAGGGCGTAAAGGTGATGGCCGCCAGCGCCGCGCTGCTGGCCGTCGGCAGGTCGCCGCTCTGCTGCGCGAGGTCGTAGGCCCGGGCGTAATGTCCGGCACTGAGTTCATCGGTGGCGGGGCTGGCGAGGGCGCTGCCCGACAGAATCAGACTGGACAGACTCAGGGCAGCGAGGGAGAGGAAAGAACGCTTCATAGCTCCGATTTAAGGCGCTTTGGCCGTGCGAGTCATGAGAAAAAGGTCCACCTGACTGGCTTCTGAGAAAATTGCCGGGCGGGCTGGGCATTCGCTTAACGAAGCGGCTCTGCTGCCCTTTCATCTTGTGTGCAGCCCACGGGTGTACTACAAAGCGTTATGACCTCGCCCCGCACCACTCTGCCGACTGTGCTGATCGCTGGGCTGCTGGCTGGAAGCCTCGGCAGTGGAACCGCCCACGCGCAGCTGCCCACACCCCTGACCCACGTCCAGGAACTCGAACCGGTGGGAGGCAAGACGCTGTTCCTCAAGCAGTTTTCCTGCCAGGCTCCCGGCAAGCCCGAGGCCCTCGGACGGCTGTACCTGATCCGGGTCAACGACCGCACCATCAAAGCGGCCCGCATCGAGTACAACGACGAAGGCAAATATGTCCTCGAAACCGGCAAGAGCGCCCCGGCGGTCAGCGGGTATTACGACCGCTACGTGGTCAAGCAGCAGCCCTTTACCCCGTTTACCATGAACGCCGTGCTGGGGCTGTGGCGCATGTTCGGCCTCAAATTCACCCTCGACAAGGTGACCTACCAGTGCAAGATGACCTGAACGGCTAAGGGCGGGCCGCGCTTCGCCGCCGGTTCCTCCAGTGCCTGCCGCACGGGCGCGGAAAGCCGCCGCTGCGTTTGGGCGGCATTTGCAAGGCGACATGCAATGTTCCCGTGTTGAAATGTTCCCGTGTTAAGGTCGGGGGCATGTCCCGCCTGCTGCCGTCCTTCCTTATCGCCCTGACCCTGGGAGCGACAGCCCAGGCCGCTGGCGCACACGACCTCGCTATCAACCAGACCGCCGTAGACAGCATCAACCGCGAGGCGCAGAGGTTCACCGGCCACGCCTGCGAGGGACACTACCGGGTCGTGGATATGTTCGCCGACGCCAGACCCGCGCACCTGAAATTCGCTCATGAAACGCTGCTACGGGTCACGCGCCAGAGACTGGGGGGCCGGGCCGACCAGTTGCTCAAATCGGACTTGATCCCGGGGCAGATGAGCCGCATCTATGCCGATCTGAGCAGCATGAAGACCCCATCGGGCTTTATGATGGCCGCCCTGCAACCGTACCAGGGCAAGAATCACATCATCGCCTACCAGTGCCAGCTGAAATAAAGGGCACCGCGCTAAACTGCCGGGCATGACACGCAGCCTTTCTACCAGTGACATCCGCACGATGTTTTTGCAGTTTTTTCACAGCAAGGGCCACCTGATTTTGCCCAGCCACTCCACCACCGCGCCCGACCCCACCACGCTGTTCACGGTGGCCGGGATGCAGCCCTTCAAGGACAATTTCATGGGTGCGCCCGCCGTGTTCGACGGACAGGCTAGCAAGCGCGTGACCACCGCCCAGAAGTGCGTGCGCGTGGGCGACATCGAGAACGTGGGCCGCACCCGCCGCCACCTCAGCCTCTTTGAGATGATGGGCAACTTTTCCTTCGGCGACTACTTCAAGAAGGACGCGATTGCCTGGGCCTGGGAATTTCTGACCAGCCCCGAGTGGATGGGCATGGACAAGGACAAGATGTACGTCACCATTTACAAGGACGACGACGAGGCATTTGGTTACTGGACGCAGGATGTGGGCCTGCCCGCCGAACACATCCACCGCTTCGACGCCGACGAGAACTTCTGGCCTGCCAACGCGCCGCTGGAAGGTCCCAACGGACCCTGCGGCCCCTGCTCGGAGATTTACTACGACCGTGGCCCCAAATACGGTGACGACACCTGGGGCGACTACTTCGCCACCCGCGAGAGCGCCCGCTTTCTGGAAGTCTGGAACCTCGTTTTCCCGCAGTTTGACCGCCAGGATTTGGACGAGAACGGCCAGCCGGTGCTGAAGGATTTGCCCTTCAAGAACATCGATACCGGCATGGGCCTGGAGCGCGTCGCCAGCGTGGTGCAGGACGTGCCGGACTTCTACAGCAACGACGTGTTCAAGCCCATTATTGAGAAAGTGGCGGAACTGTCAGGCCAACCCTACCAGGGCGAAGTCAGCGTGTCGCACCGCGTGGTGGCCGAGCACATCCGCAGCGTGAGCATGATTCTGGCCGACGGCACCGCCTTTTCCAACACCGGGCGCGGCTACACCACCCGCAAAATCATGCGCCGGGCCATTCGCCACGGCTACATGCTGGGCTTCCGCGAGCCGAAATTGTTTGAACTGGTCGGCCTTGTGGTCGCCAGCATGGGCGAGGCGTACCCCGAACTGAAGGCCAACCAGAGCCGCGTGGAAGCCGCGATGAAGGCCGAGGAAGAACTGTTCCTGCGGACTCTGGAAACCGGCATTCAGCGCCTGGGCAAGCTGCTGGGCGGGATGCAGAAGGGGCAGACGCTGGCGGGCGACGAGGCGTTTACGCTGTACGGCACCTACGGTTTCCCGATTGACCTGACCAAGGAAATCGCCGAGGAATACGGCGTGAGCGTGGACGAGGCGGGCTACGCCGAGAGTCTGGAAAAAGACCAGCAGCTTTCGCGCGAGGGCAGCAAGTACGGCAAATCCGAACTGTTCGGCGGCAATCAGGAGGCGCTGGAAGGGCTGCCCGCCACGCAATTCGTGGGCTACGACCATCTTCAGGCGGAAGGTGAAGTGGTCGCCCTGGTCGGCGGCAGCGAACGCCTGGGCAGCCTCGGCGCGGGCAGCGAGGCCACCGTCATTCTGTCTCAGACGCCTTTTTACGGCGAGGGCGGCGGCGAAGTTGGGGACACCGGGCGGCTGGAATGGGAAGGTGGCAGCGGCGTCGTGCGCGACACCCAGAAGACCAAGCAGGGCGTGTTCCTGCACAGCGTGCTGGTGGAGCAGGGCGAGCTGAAGGAAGGCGCGAAGGTGCGGGCCGTGGTCGCGCCCGGCCGCGCCGCCATTCAGCGCCACCACACCGCCACCCACCTGCTGCATGCCGCGCTGCGGGCCGTGCTGGGCGCGGGTGTGCAGCAAAAAGGCTCGCGGGTGGCCGCCGACCAACTGCGCTTTGACTTCTCGCACGGGGCCGCGCTGAGCGCCGAAGAACTGGCCGCCGTGGAAACCCTGGTCAGCCGCTGGGTGAGCGCCAACTTCGCCGTGTCGTGGCGCGAAATGCCGATTGCCGAGGCCAAAGCCGCCGGAGCCACCGCCCTGTTTGGGGAAAAATACGGCGACACCGTGCGCGTGGTGAAAGTCGAAGGCGATGTGGATTACGGCGGCGTGGCGGTGTCCAGCATGGAACTTTGCGGTGGGGCGCACGTTACGCGCACCGGGGACATCGGCGCGTTCGTAATTTTGTCCGACGAGAACGTGGCGGCGGGCGTGCGGCGCATTGAGGCGCTGGCGGGCGAGGCGGCAACCGCGTGGCTGCGCGAACGCCTCAACGCTTCCGCGAAGGTCGCCGCGCTGCTGAACACCAACCCGGAGGGCCTGGAAGCCCGCGTGAGCGGCCTGCAAACCCAGCTGAAAGCCGCCGAGAAGGAAACCGCTGCCGTGCGTAAGCAACTGGCCGAAGCCCAGATGGGCGGGGGCGGGGGCAGCGCGGCCCAGACGCGGGAACTCGGCGGGTTCAAGGTCGCCAGCCTCAAACTGAGCGGCATTGAGGGCAACGAACTCCGCAGCGCCGCCGACAGGATGCTGGACAGCAGCGGGGCTGACCTCGTGGTGCTGGCCTCAGACAAGGGGCTGGTGGTCAAAGCCAGCAAAGCGGCGGTGGAACGCGGCGCACACGCCGGGCAACTGGTCGGCAAGCTGGCAGCGGCGGGCGGCGGCAAGGGCGGCGGGCGGCCCGACATGGCGCAGGCGGGGATTACCGACGCGGAAGGGGCTTTGGGGGCGCTGGAAACGGCGTTGTGAGAATGGACGATAGGTGATGGATGATGGAAGAAGGCTGGGGCTTCGGCTCCGGCTTTTTTGTTGGGGGGGAATATGGATGAGCAGGAATTGATGGCGCTGCCGGAAATCACGGACTTGAGCTACGTCATTACAGAAGGGCGAAGTGAAGATGGGCCGCACGACTATTACAGGCAAAGGACTATAGGCGTCAGAACTTATCCATCTGGTAAGCGCGAGGTGGGCATGAGAGCCTTTGGTTATGGCCTGGAATTCCAGGGCAGATTCAGAGATGCAATCGGCATCGTGTTCAATACATTCTTGGATTTCCACGACTGGGAACGTGGTCTGCCAGCTCAAAATTTGTCCTGCTGCAATTACGACCCTTCTCTTATCAAGTTTGGTCAGTATTGGGTTTTGACGCAGCAAACCGAGGGGCTTCCCTGGGATGAACAGGCTCCCGTTGCCCGCATCCACAATGACCTTGTGCAGGTGACTTTGAGACAAATTTACGCCGACTACCTCAGACTCCCGCCAGTTCCCCCAAGTCAAGTTGCTCCGCCTCAGCAATAACCTGCCGCACGGCTTCAATCAATTCTTGCTCAGACAACAAAAGTACCTCGCCATTCTCTTCAACCAGGTCTATGCGCGTCAGGGACGCAATTCGTGCCTGACCGTCTCGTGTAACGGTTAAATCAGCCCACTCACTGTGCAACCCCCGCTTTTGCACCAGCTCATGCCAGGGCCGGTCAAGGTAGGCCAGTGTATCGCGCAAGAGTTCGGCATCGGGAAAACGCCAGTTCAGCAGGTCAGCCAGCGGCTTGTACTCCGGGTCTTCAAACACGATATGCGGCTTGGAACGGGTTTCGCGCTCCGTATCGTCTTCATATTCTAGAATCTCAATGCGGTAGGCGGGCAGCATAACTACAGGGTAAAGGCTGGGGCTCTCGCTCCGGCTTTTTCATCACGCACACGTCAGACACGCCTGCCAGAATGTCTGACATGACTCAGCCCCACCCGCCGACTCAAATCGTCCTGCGCCTGTTGCTGTCAGCAGCCGCCGTCGTCGTGGCTGGAATGGTGTTCATGGTGCTGGCAATTGGGTTTGACTATGACCGGCTGCACGGCGGCAAGCTCAGTTATGTGCTGATGGCCGCCGATTTCGGTGTGCTGCTGCTCACCCTCTGGGCCATCTGGTGGGCACGGGCGGGCTGGTGGCAGGGGGTCTGGCTGGCGGTGATGCTGCCGCTGGCCCTGGTTATTCTGTGGATGGTCGGGCTGTTGCCCTGCTCCACGCGGCTCAATTGCCCGTTCTGAACTGGAAAACGGAAAAGGCTTCGGCTACAGCTTTTTTGCTGGCACACTAACCCCATGTCCGACCTGCAAGCCGCCCTGACCCACTGGCAAACCCTCCTGACCCGGCGCGGTTTTCCAGCGCGGCCCTACGCGCCAGCCACCGCGCCGGAAATCGCCGCTGCCGAAGCGCAGTTGGGCTTTGTTCTGCCGCCCGAAGTGCGCGAACTGTACCTGACCTGCAACGGCAGCGCGGGCGGCCTAATTCTGGGTCAGCCGCTGCTGACGCTCACGCAGATGCTGGAGGTCTACGAGGGCTGGCGGGTGCTGCTGGCGACTGACCGTTTTATAGTCCAGGACAACACCAACGAGGGGCTGTATTCCTCCACACCGCCCCAGACGGTCAAACTCCGCCACTGGCTGCCTGGCTGGTTGCCGCTGTGCAATGAAAACGACAACAGCGTGACGGTGGATTTGGAACCAGGTAGCGCAGGCGTCAGCGGCCAAATCGTGACGACTGGCCGCAACGAGGATGACCACTGGCAACTGGCGCACACGTTGGCTGACTTCTTCCGGCTCTCGGCGCGGCTGATAGAAACGGGGGCCGTACAACTGGACGAAGATGGGCGGTGGAAAACTGAGGATTGTTTCAACCCCTTTTGCGCGGTCAAGGAGGGAATCCGGCGGCTGGAAAGCTAAATCCTGCTCTGGGCCTCTCCCCCATCCCGCCCACCCGAACGGACCGACGCGGCCACCAGACCGGCAACGGTACTCTGGGAGCCATGACCCTCCTCAGCACCGTGCGCTCGCTCGCTCCTTACCTCGCCAACTGGCTGGACCACCAGCGCGACATGGCCCAGGTGCCGGGCGTGCAGGTGGCGGTGCGGGTGGGCGACGAGCTGGCGGCGTCCTTTGCGCTGGGCACCGCCAATGTCAAGACGGGCGAGGCGCTGACCACCGCGCACCTGTTCCGTATCGCATCGCACTCCAAGACCTTTACGGCGACGGCCATTTTTCAGCTGATCGAGGTGGGCCAGCTGCGGCTCGACGACCCGGCGGGCCAGTACCTGCCCGAACTGGCGAGGTCGGCGGCGGCCCGCTTCACCGTGCGCGAGCTGCTGGGCCACCAGTCGGGCATCAACCGCGACGGAGCCGACAGCGACTACTGGCAGCAGGAATTCGACTTTCCGGACCGCGCGCGGGTCATCGAGTTTTGCCGCGCCGAGCCGGTGTTCGATGCCAACCGCTATTTCAAATATTCCAACATGGGTTACTCGCTGCTGGGCTTCATCATTGAGGCGGTGAGTGGGCAGAGCTTTGAGGACTATGTGGCGGCGCACATCACCGGGCCGCTGGGCCTCAGCAACCTGGGCACAGAGCTGCCCGCCACGCGGCAGGGCGAACTGGCGACGGGCCACAGCGCCCGCTTTGCCAGCCAGGACCAGCGCCGCCCCTTGCCCTCGACCCACACGGGAGCGATGGCCGCCGCCACCGGCTTTTACGGCACCGCCGAGGACGTGACCGCCTACCTCGCCCGGCACGCGCTGGGGCAACCGGGCCTGCTCTCGGAGCCTTCCAAACGCCTGATGCAGCGTAAGGAATCGGAAGTGCCGCGCCCCTTTCCCCGCTGGTACGGGCTGGGATTTATCCTGCAAGACGTTGGCGGGCGCACGCTGGTGGGACACTCGGGCGGCTTTCCCGGCCACATCACCCAGTCGTGGCTCGACCCCAAAACGGGCCTGTCGGTGTCGGTACTGACCAACTGCTTGGGCGGCCCGGCCAGTGAATGGGCAACCAACATCATCAAACTGATTGACCTCGCCCAGAAAAGCCCGGCCAGAGAAAAGCAGGACGCGCCGGACACTGACCTCGACACCTTCACCGGGCGTTATGCGACCGACTGGGGTGCGTTCGACATCGTGAATTTGGGCGGGCGGCTGGTCGAGCTGTACCCCGGCGGCGACCCCAGCATGACCCTCAGTGAGCTGACGGTGCAAGACGCCGACACGCTGCTGCCCGAGGCCGAGGCAGGATTCGGATCGGTGGGCGAGCCGCTTTTGTTTAAGCGTGGCCCAGACGGCAAAACCGAAACCATCCGCAGTGGCGGGGGCCAGGCGTGGCCGCTGGCGCAGTACCGCAAAATGCGCGGACTGGACTGACTCTCCCAGTCTCCACACCTCAATCTCCCGAGCCGGTAGAGCGCCCACTGACCCGCCGCGAACCAGCCGATAAGCAGGGTTAGCGCTGCAGCGACTGCCAGGGCCGCCAGCTGTAGCCGTGCAGAAGCCGGGCCAGTCCCTGCTGCCAGCTCTGCACCTGCTCGCGGGTGTCCATCAGCGTCTGGGTGAGCGGCAGCCATCCCGCGAGTGCCGCTTCTCACTGCGCGGTCAACTCGGCGGCACTGCGGAGATTCCCCGCCCCAAAGACCGTCCCCAGCAGCGGTGTATGCTCGGCAGTGCGGGCCAGTTTGCCCAGCGTATGCGCCGCGCCCTGCGCTCCCGGGCGCATAAGGGCGTCCAGTGGCGTCACCGCCGCCTGCACCTGCGCCAGCTGTGCGTCCAGGGTGGTCAGCTGGGTGCCTACCGCCGTCAGCGTCGCCCGCAGCGGCACCAGCGCCAGAGCACCTCTCACCCAGAGGCCCACGACCAGCAGCAGAGCACCAACCCACTCAAGCGCAGAGCACGGGCTGCCGCCAGTCTTTTGTGTCCCCAAGTAGCAGCCCATCTTGCACCCTCCGGCCTCCTCTGCTACTCTGTTCGGGCCTGAGCAGTAGCAGGCAGCACCGCACGGGTTCTTAGCTCAGTTGGTAGAGCGGCGGTCTCCAAAACCGTAGGTCGTAGGTTCAAGTCCTTCAGGGCCCGCCAAATCTTTCCCCGCTTCGCGCGGGGATTTTTATTGCTGTGCCCAATCGGCCCAGGCCTACGCCAAAGCGGCTAGAATTGCGCCTATGGCTGATCTTGACCATGTGCGCGAGGCCCTTCGCGCCAGCATGACGGCGTGGGCGATCCTCGAAATCCGGGGCGATCAGGCGCATGTCCGCTCCGCTCCCGACCTCGACGAACTGGCGGTGCATCTCGAACGCGTGGACCCGAACTGGAGTCTGACCTGGGGCTGCGACAGTGTCTCTCCCTGCGTGGTTCGGGCCAGACTCAGCGTGTTGGGAACGGTTCGTGAGGGCCTCGCTACCGCCCCGTCCCTTGCCGATGCCAAGCTGGCGGCCCTGGGCGAGGCGGCGCGGCTGTACGGGGTCGCCCCGGCCACAGAAGGCCACTGGGTCGAGTATGACCCCGAAGACGGCCCCAATACCGCTGATCTGGAAAGCGACCCCCGGCCCGAATCGGCAGCTCGGCCAGCCCAGCTCTCCCCCGAGCCGCCGCGCGATCCCCAGATGGAAAAGGCCCGGCAGCATATCGAAGACCTCATCGAGCAGCTCAAGGTGGTCGGCAAGAACAAGGAGGCGGCCCGCATCCTGATGCGCGGTTACGGCGAGACCGTGGAAGAAAGCCGCGCCATCTACAAAGAGCTGTCAGCCATTCTCAAGGGCTGAGGCGTGCATAAGTTCATTGCCATCGGAGACGTACACGCCGACTTTCCGCTGCTGTGGGAAGCGCTGCGGAGTGCAAGCTGCATGACCGCCGACTTTCGACCCACGCCCCCTGTGCTGGCCGGGCTGTATCAGGTCATTCTGATTGGGGATCTGGTGCACCCAAAAAGTCAGGAGGCCTATAACCGGCTGACCGGCCTGCGGCCCTTCGACTCACACGATCAGGAGCACCTGCTGAGCGCCGCCCGTGAGCAGATCACGGCGCTGGACCGGCTCAGGCAGTATCAGGAAGCCGCGCCGCACGCCGTTCATATCATTCTGGGCAACCACGACGCCAACGTGCTCGATCCGGCGCACCTGCTCGGCACGTCGGGCGGGGTGCGGCATGTAGAGTTCGACCCTGCACGGGGCGGAGTCCACCTGCCGCAGCGCCTGCACAGCTGGATGAGCCGGTTCCCCCGTGAGGTCCGCATCGGGGCCTTGCAGTTTGCCCACGTGTCGCCGCTGCCCGCACACCAGTTCTACGACGACCTGTTCTACAGTGACCGCAGCTCTAAACAGTGGTTCCGCGACACCCCCGAATATGTCGAGATGGCGGGTCTGGACTTCGGCGTCTACGGTCACACGCAGCTCGACGGCGGCATTCTGCTTCACCGCGACGACGATCAGACCCCCCGCTTCGCTATGATCGACGCCCTGCACAGCCGTGAATACCTTGAAATCATGTACGACGAGGTGGGGCAGCCTCACCTCAGCAGTATCAACGTGGTTCCGTTCTAGAACAGCTTGCATAAAAGGACCACGTTGTTTGTGGCTTTTATGCCGAGCAGAGCGAGTGACTTTCAATGAGCAGCTGGAATGATGAAGCCATTTGGGGTGGGATTCCACAAATGGCGCAATTATGGAAGCTGCTCTAAAGTTGACAAGCAGCATATGCGCCGTTATCCTTAACCCCGCTGCTTTTATGGCAGCGCAGTTTTTACCAGATGGTCCGGTAGTGTAGCGGTTAGCATATCTGCCTGTCACGCAGAAGGTCGCGGGTTCAAATCCCGTCCGGACCGCCAAACTCCGCAAGGAGTACGGCTAGGTAGCTCAGCTGGTAGAGCAAACGATTGAAAATCGTTGGGTCGCCGGTTCAAATCCGGCCCTGGCCACCAAGTCAGAACCTCGTCCAGTGCGGGGTTTTTTCTTTTTTCTCACCGCACATCAACCGTACACATCGCTCTTTTCCTTTCTATCAGGCATCATAGGCAGTGAGTACCGCCCCAGGCTCATTTCCAATTCAGGGGCCAGCACACAGCAAGTATGGCCGCGCCGCCGTGGGAACAGGCCTACGATCTCCCGCGAATATCAGCGGCCGGGGCCAGGCACATTCCCCTGAGCGGTCGAGGCCCAGCCGGGGCGGAGGATACATGACAGACAGCAAAAAACCAAGCCGTGACCAGGGCCGTCAGCGCCCAGCCCAGCAGGACCAGCGCACTTCACAGAGCGGCCCGGCGCGTGGCCGTGGCCCAGCCCAGCCCAGCACGCCACCCGCCCGTATGGCTTTTGGCGACGACGGCAACTGGAACTCCGAACCCGTCGGCAACGCTAACGCGGGTGGAGGGCGAGGCCAGCCCAGAGACCAGCAGAGCAGTGGGCGCACAGGCCGCGCCGCCACCAGTCAGGGCCGTTCGCAGGGTGAGCGTTCCCAGGCTGACCGTGGACAGGCTGGACAGGCCCAGCCACGCACACAGCCACGCACCGGGCGGCAGGAACAGGACCGGGGCCGCTCCGGCTCACGCGGCAGTGCAGGCCGCACCGAAACGTCCGGCACCGCGCCCGCGCCCAGTTCGGCCCCCGCGCAGGCCAGCGCCATTCAGATCGCCGGGCCAGCCGAGTGGGCCAAGCTGCTGGGCGAACGCCAGCCGACGCCCGTGCAGGAGCAGGCCATTCCGCAGTTGCTGGCCGGGCGCGACGTGGTCGTTACGGCCCGCACCGGCAGCGGCAAGACCCTGGCGTTCCTGATTCCAGCCGTAGCCCGTGGCATCGGCA
Source organism: Deinococcus sp. (assembly GCA_018260275.1). Taxonomy (GTDB): domain Bacteria; phylum Deinococcota; class Deinococci; order Deinococcales; family Deinococcaceae; genus Deinococcus. The sequence goes on along the minus strand of JAGLBK010000005.1, from coordinate 23,548 downwards.
TGCAGACCCCCGGCGGCATGAACCCGGAAGTCCTGATCGTCTCGCCTACCCGCGAACTGGCCGTGCAGATCCGCGACGTGGCGCTGGGCCTGGGCATGCCTGCCGGGCGCATTACGGGCGGTATCTCGCCCCGCGAAACCAAGCGGGAGGCGACGGCCAAAGGCGTGGTCAGCGGCACGCCGGGACGCCTCAAGGACCTGATCGACAAGCGCGAACTGCTCCTGAGCAACGTCAAATACGTGGTACTGGACGAAGCCGACGAGCTGCTCTCGCTGGGCTTCCTGAAGGATGTGGAATGGATCGTCGGGCAGGCCCGTTCGCAAGCCGCCACCCGCAAGACCGATATTCAGGTGGCGCTGGCCTCGGCGACTTTTCCCAACGAGGTCCGCAGCGTCGCCGCCCGCGTGCTGCGTAACCCCGTCCGCATCGACATCGAGCCACCCGCCGCCCTCGCTCCGCTGGCCCCCGGTGAAGTGGCCGCTGCCGGTGAAGGCCGCGCGGAACATGTGGCCGCCGATACCACCCGCCCCGAACTGCTGGCGCACGCCGCCGCCGAAATCCGGCAGGTGCTGGCCGAACCCGGCGGCTGCGTCGTGGTCTTCTGCCGCACCAAAGCTCTGGCGAAAAAACGCGCCACCGACCTGGGGCAGATGCTGCCCGGCGAACAGGTCGTGGCCCTGCAAGGCAACATGGACCAGCGCAAACGTGAAGCCGTCATGGCCCTGCTGCGCGAAGGCAAAGCGCGGGTGCTGGTCGCCACCGACATCGCCGGGCGCGGCATCGACCTGCCCGAAGTGCGGCTGGTCATTCACGCCGACGTGGCGACCACGTCCGAGGACCACGTGCACCGTTCGGGCCGGACCGCCCGCGCCGGGCGTGGCGGTCGCAATCTGGTGCTGCTGATTCCCGAGCAGCGCGGGCGCTGGGCCACCGTGCGGCGCGGCCTGCCCGAGCAGTTGCACCCCCCGCGCACGCCCCAGGAACACAGCATCGACAAGGACATTCAGGAAAAGCAGGGCGCAGGCTCGGGCAACGGCGTGGACAGTGGGGGCCGCTCGGGACAACGTGGAGGCTCCGGCGGACGCGGCCAAGGCGGTTACGGACAGGGCCGCAGCCAGCAGGGAACGGGAGGCCGCTCATCCTCAGGCTCCGGTAGCCGCGCGGAGGGCAATGGACCGCGCCGCACAGGCCGCCGCTGAAGACCAGGTGAATTAAAAAAGCCCCGCGCAGTGCGGGGTTTCTTTATGTCTTTAGACTGGGCTGCTCAGTCATCGGCAGCGGGTGCAGGCGTCTCGGGATGCGCCGTTGCACTCCCCCGCGTACTGAAGATAGTGGCGATCACCACCAGCAGGCCGCCCAGCAGCCCCCGCACCCCCACCTGTTCATGAATCAGGAAGTAGCTGAAAATGGTGGCTGTCACCGGTTCCAACGTGTAAATCAGGCTGGCCTCGGCGGCGCTGACATGGCGCTGCCCCAGCGTTTGCAACAGCGTGGTCACGGCGGTCGCCAGAATGCCCAGGTACAGCAGTGGCCCCCACGCAGCCGACGGCGGAAGCAGGTGCTGCGGCGCAGCGAACAGGGCCCAGAACCACGCCAGCGCCGCCACACAGCCCACCTGCGCCAGCGTGAACGCAAACGGCGGATGTCGGTGGGCCAGCCGTTCCAGCGCCACGATGAACCCGGCGTAGGTAAAAGCGCAGGCCAGCGCCCAGAAATCCCCAGTAACTAGCTTGCCGCCCTCCCAGGACAGCAGGGCCAGTCCCGCGACTGCCAGCGGCAGCGCCAGCCACAGCGCCACCGGCATTTTGCGCCGCTGGGCCAGTACCAGCCAGATCGGCACCAGCACCACGCTCAGAGCCGTGAAAAAGGCGGCCCGGTTGGCCCCGGTGGTTTGCAGAGCGATAGTCTGGGTGCCGTATCCAGCTATAAGCCAGAAACCGATGACCAGCCCATCGCGCCACAGCGCCGGACTGCCCAGCGCATGCTGAGGCGTGGCCTCGGCCGCAGCTGGGCGCGGCCAGAACACGATAGGCAGCAGCGCCACCGCCCCGATCAGAAAGCGCCAGGCGATCAGTACGGGCGGGTCGAGCAACTGGCCCAGGGTCTTGACCACCGCGAAGGTGCTGCCCCAGATGGCCGTGACCAGAACAAGCAGCAGAATGCCGCGCAGGTGGGAATTCATCACCCTCAAGTTTAATGGCCCAGGCAAGTTTAACGGCCCAGGGCGAAACGTCGCGCCGGGGCCGTGGTCAGGTCCGAATTCAGTTGACCAGTTTGGTCTTGTTGGTCATAAAGTCCTGTAAGACGTACTGGCCGATGTTCTGCGGCGTGGTGAAGTACGCCTTGCCCCGCGTCATCTCGGACACGCGGCGCACGAAACCCACCAGATCGGGGTCGCGGGCCAGCATGAAAGTGTTGACCTGAATTCCGCTGCGGCGGCAGTTGGCGACCTCGCGCAGGGTCGCGCCCAGCACGTAAGGGTCGAGGCCGTAAGCGTTCTTGTAGATCCGGCCATCGGGCAGCGTGAGGGCCGAGGGTTTGCCGTCGGTAATCATCACGATCTGCTTCATGTCCTTGTTCTCGCGCTTCAGGAGTTGCTGCGCCAGCCGCAGGCCGCCCGCCGTGTTGGTGTGGTACGGCCCGATCTGCGCCTGCGCCAGCTTGCCGATCGGCACTTCCTCGGCGCTGTCGTGAAACAGCACGAACTTGACCGTGTCGCCGGGGTACTGCGTGCGAATCAGGTGAGCCAGGGCCAGCGCGACCTGCTTGGCGGGGGTAAAGCGGTCCTCACCGTACAAAATCATGGAGTGAGAGCAGTCGAGCAGCACCACCGTCGCCGCCGAGGAGTTGTACTCGGCCTGCCGGATGACCAGGTCGGATTCCTCCAGCTGATCGAAGCCCTTATGAATCACGTTGCTGAGGGTGGCTGTGGTATCCAGATTGAGCGTGTCGCCGAACTCGTAATTCTTGAGTTCCCCGCTCATCTCGGTACCCGAAGCGTACTCGCGGGTGTCGTGCGCTCCGGCGCTGCTGCGGCCCAGGCCCCCCATCAGGTCGCGCAGGCTCTTGTAGCCCAGAAAGTCGATGCTTTTATCGGTCAGCTGAAAGGTCGCGTCGCCGGGATTGCCGTTACCGCCGCCCTCGCCGTCCTCATCGAATTCCTTGCGAATAAACCCGTCCTGCTGGAGTTTGTCCATCAGGCGCTGAATCTGCTGCCCCAGCGCGGTTTCGCGGATGTCGTCGGCCTGCATGGCCTCCATCAGCTGCTCTTCGGGAATCATGTTGCGTTCGGCCAGGGCCTCCAGAATGGCGTCGAACAGGTCGTCCATGCTGGGCCGGGCGTCGGGGTCGGGGTCGTAGGGGTCGTTCATCCCCTGACCCAGCAAGGCTTCCTGAATCATCTGCATCAGCTCACTCGAATCGAGCTGATCGAGTTCCCCTTCAAATTTGCTGTACCGCGTGATGCGTGCCATATGCGCCCTCCGTGTCTCTACAGCATGGCGCCTGAAGCAGGGCAGATTTGTAATGCTGGTCGTGTGCAGGTGGCGCCCACGCAAACCCCTGAATGGGGGATATCCCTGGCCGATCCGCGATCATCCGCCAGGAATGCCGAATCAGCCACAACCAGAGCAAAATTGGAAAAAGACGAGATTTAACGTGCCAAACAGTCTTTATTCTCCCTGGCCTGACCACTTGGACCAGAAGTGATCTGATCTGCAACCCCCCCAGACCCGTAGGTCAGGCGGGTAAGTAAGCCGTAAGAGAGTGTGAAGTAATCTGCTCCCTGTCGCACGAGCTGAGTCCAGACGGCGACTCGGCCCTCTACTCACCTACCCCCGTAAGATTTGGACCGCTTTAAGGCAAAAGGCCGAAGCGTAAAAGGAGCAAACATGAAAGTAAATATTAAAGGTATGGCCCTGATGGCCGCCCTGGCCGCTGGTGTCGCTGGCGCACAGACGACTGGCACGACCGTCGTTGCTAACCCTAACGGCTACACCACTGCTGGTACTGGCATCACCAACACCGCTTCGGCCACCTTCACTGACCCGACTGGCGCTTCCGGCACGGCCACCTCGAACACCGTGACCACCACCGTGTTGCCTCTCCCCAGCTTCGACATCGTGTATGACAGTGGTGAAGCTGACGGCAGCACCAAAAACGCTGCCAACTCGGCCACTGGCAGCACCCCTGACCTGCTGGAAAACGTCAAGCCTGGCGACACCAAGACAGACACCTACGATCTGGTCAACAACGGCAACACCCCACTCGTGGTTCACATCGTTCCCGTCGTTACGGGCGGCGTCACCGCCACCTACGCCTTCCCCAGCGGCACGACGGTCACCACCAACGGTGACGGCAGCTACGACGTGACCTTGCCCGTCAACTCGATTATCAAGTTCACCCAGAGCACCGTGGTCCCCACTACCGCCGCAGCTGGCAGCTACGTCGGCGCCAGCCCCGCTGGCACGGCCACGGCAGCGGCCAACCCCAACGCCGGTATCCCCGCTGGTACGACCACCCTGCAGGAAAACCAGACGGTCAGCGGCACCACCGTCAGCGGCCCGGCGGCGGGCACCGACCTGCAGTACCAGGCCCTGCACATCTACACTGCTACCCTGACGAACAACCCCCAGACCCCCGACGGCACCAACCCGGTCACGACCACCGTCACCCCTCCTGGCACCACCACCCCAGTCCCCGGCTATAACGCTCCTGCCCCGGTCAACCCGCCCGGCGGCGGCACGACCCCCGGCACCACGCCTATCACTGAAAGCCTCTCCGGCAAGCAGCAGATTGCTTACCCACCTGCTGACCCCAACGCCACCCCCGACGTCGTGGCCTTCACGAACACTGTGACCAACTCAGGTAGCCTGCCCGACACCGTGACCCTGGCTCCTGTTAACGGCACCAGCACCTGGACCAAGACAGGCACGGGCACCTACACCGACCAGAACGGCGTGATTGTGCAGTTCATCGACCCTGCTACCGGTGCGCTCACCGATACCGTCGTCGCTCCCGCTGCTACTGGCACGACCCCCGGCGTGGTCAATTACACCACCCAGGTCACCTACCCCGACAGCAACACTGTCACCAACCCCAAACCCATCAACGTGATTATCGGCGCGACCTCGGGCAACAACCCCAACATCGCGGCTGCCACCACCACCGATACTGTTCTGCCGCCCGCCGCGACCTTCGGTGATACCGCTGCCATCGCTCAGACCCCCGGTGTGGTCGAAAGCCCCGCGACCGCCTACGGCCCCAGCAACAGCAACCCCGCTGTCGCCACGGCCCCCGGCGCCACGGCCACCTTCCCCATGAGCATCTCCAATAGCGGCACCTATGCCGACAGCTACAAGCTCCAGGGCTACGTCGTTATCCCCAACGCCGACGGCACCAGCACGACTGTCCCGGTCACCTACACCCAGGCCGACGGCACTGTTCTGCAGTCCACCGGTAGCACCACCGTCAACGGTGTTACGGTGCCCATCTACAACACCGCCGTTATCGCTGCGAACGGCACCCAGAACTTCACCGCCAGCGTCGTGGTGCCCAGCACAGCCGCCTACACCGGCACGGCGGCGGCCCCGGCCCTGCAGCAGACCGCGACTGGCGTCGCCAGCACCATCGTGCAGACCGATACCAACGACGTGCTGCCCGTCGGCGCGGCAGGCAACGTGTTCGTCGGCAAGTTCGCCAACACAGGGACCGCTACCCCTGGGGCCAACGCTCAGGCCGTGACCGATGCCAAGGGTACGATCGTGGCCTCTGCCCCCACCGGCAATCAGGTCGGCAACCCTGCTGGCTACGACGGCATCAACGCGGTCAAGTACGCTCCCCAGGTCCAGTACGACTACATGATCATCGCCAAGAACAGCTACAACAGCCCGGTCACTGGCTTCGTGCTGAAAGATACCCTGAGCAGCAGTCTGCAGTTCCAGTCGGCCACCTGTAACGTCTATGACGCTAAGGGCACACTGGTCAGCAGCACCGCTGTCACAGGCATTGCTGTCGGCACGACGGGCGCTACGGTGGCCTGCCCCTCGGTGACCCTGATGCCTAACGGCTCAGGCGAAACCCTCCAGATTTTCGTCAAGATTCAGTAAGCCCCCTCTAAGGCGCACCTCATGCCCAGGCGCGAGGTGCGCCTTTTTTCAAACAGAGACTCTTTTTTGAACTTTCGCACATTTGAGTGCGTCCCCACTTTCCATGAAGCGTATTCATGTCCCGCAAGGAGAACTGCCATGGCCCGAATTTCCCTCAAGCAACTTTGCATCATGACTGGTCTATTGACGGTCACCAGTACCGGCCTGGCAGCCAGTACACCAGCTGGAACCCAGATCACCAATCAGGCGCTGGCGACCTTCGATCCGGTTCGTCCCGGTGAACCTGTCAGTGCAATGAGCAATACCGTGGTTACTGTCGTTCAGGGCGTCTGCGCCGTGAGTATGACCCCGGACGGCAGCACCGACGCGAGTGTTCTGGCGGGCGAACGGACCACTTTCCGGTACACGCTGACCAACGCCGGGAACGAAACGAGCAGTATTCCGGTTTCAGGAAATATCGGTGGCCTGAGTCCCGCCGCGCAGCTGTCTCTCTACGTGGATACCAACGGGAACGGTCAGGTAGATGCGGGCGAACAGCCCGTGAGCCAGGTCAACTTGCCCAGTAACGGCACGGCCAAATTGATTGCTATAGTCGATACGGCGCAGGGATCGCAGGGCACGGGCCTCCTCAGCCTGGTGGCTTCCTGCGGAGGTATTGCCAGTGGCCGAATCACCGTCAATCCGCCCCCCACCCTCAACGTCCAGAAGAAGTTCGACCCAGAAGTCATGAAGCCGGGCACGGATACCACGGTGCATGTCACGACCACCAACAGCAGCAGCTATACCAGCCGTGAAGTCGTCCTGACCGATATGCTCAGCGATGAGACGGCTCAGGGACTGACTTTTGTGGGCGGCAGCGCTACTACTTCGGCCGGGACCACCGAGTACACCACTGACGGCAACACCTGGACCACTGCCCAGCCCGCGACTGTCGCAGGAATCCGCGTTCGAGTACCAGAACTGGCAGCAGGAGCGGCGCTGAATCTCAGCTTCCGCATGCACGCCAGCGACCCCGCCGACGGCAAGAAAATTCTGAATGTCGCCACAGCCCTGACGGGAGGCACCTCCACTAGCGGCAGCGCGACCGTCGACGTTCATTACACGCCGGGCGTCGCTATCGGCCCCGTCGGGAATCCGCTCGCGCCAGAAGGCACGCCAGCCGATAGCCAGACCCGGGCTTTCGCTGTCATCGGGCAGCAGGTCTGTTACGACCATACGGTGCAGAACACCGGGGATGTCAAGGACACCTTCCAGATCACGGTGACCTATCCCCAGGGCGGCGCGACCAGCGTCACCGAGAATGCCAGTGGTCAGCCATTGACGCTGCCCCTGCTGCTGAATCCCGGCGAGACTTCGGTGGTCCGGATCTGCTACACGCCTACCCAGACGGGACCACTGACGGGCCTGATCACCGTGACCGGTTCGCGCGGCACTTCCAACGCCACGACCGACCTGATCAGCGATATTCAGACCGGACTGCCCGAACTCAAGAAGTCCTATATCGCCACGGGTACAGCCGTGGACGGCCACGCCGTGACCCTGGCCGACGGAGCCACTGTCGCTGTCGGCAACACCATTACCTACACCCTGAGTGTGCATAACCCTTATCAGCGCACCCTGAGCGATGTGGTCATCACGGACCCGGTGCCCTCCCACGTCGACTATGTCCCTGGCAGCGCTTCTGGTGCTGGCGTAGTGTCCGGCACTCCTGGCGCAGAATCGTTGACCTGGAACCTGGGGACCCTGAATGCCGGAGAAACCCGCACCCTCACCTTCGTGACCAAGGTCAGCAGCCGGGCCATCGACGGCGAAAACCTGACCAACATCTTTAATATGGTCTCGACCGAAATCACCGACCCCATCAAGAGCAACGAAGTGAAGACGCCGGTCTGGAACGCCAGCCTGCTTATTACCAAGGATGTTTCGGCACCAGTGGTGACCTATGGTGACCGCCTGAGCTACACGCTCAAGATCACCAATACCTCGGCCACCACCGCCGTTGAGGACGCCATTGTCACGGATACACCGGCCAAAGGTCTGGAATATATCGCTGGCAGCAGCAAACTGGGCGGCGCGGCCCTGAGTGATCCGAGCATCGAGAACGGGGTGCTGCACTGGAATGCAGGCACCATTCCGGCAGGCGGCTCGATCGTTATTACCTACGACCTGCGCGTAACGACGGCAGTCAGCACGACAAGCGACCTGCTGAATACGGCCCAGGTGAGCGGAACTGGGGCTGGTGGAGTAGCCAAGGCCATTGCGAGCGGCGTAGCAAGAAAAACCGTAAAATTGAACCTCTACAGGTTTGCCCCGCTCGCCGACATCATCGGAACCGTTTTTGTGGACCGCAACCGCAATGGTCTGTACGACGCCGGACAGGACACCCCGGTCGAAAACGCCCGCGTGATTCTGGCTGGTGGCCGCCTTGCCCTGACGGACACCGCGGGCCGCTACCACTTCTCGAATGTCGCTTACGGCACGCAGGCGCTGCGCCTCGACCCCAACAGCGCGCCTTACCCGCCACTGAACCTGCCCCAGGACGGCGGGCTGAGCGGTACGCAAACCATCATGCTGCGCGGCCTGACCAGCGTGAACTTCCCGCTGGCCCCACTGGCAGGCGACGCAGGAGCACTGCGCCGCACCAGTCTGACCATGGGTGACGTCAGTGTCGAGAAGGCCGTGTACGCTGTCCAGAACGGCTACGTGGTCACGCTCAAGGTCAAGACTCCGAAGGCCCTACCTGACTTCCAGCTTACAGACCCCCTGCCTGGGGGGGCCATTTTGAAAGAAGGCCGCAATACTTTGAGCGCTAATCTCAGTGCAGGTGAGACAAACCTCACATACCACTTTGACTGGAACGGCAAACCTAGCGCCGCCACAACTGACCCAGTTATAAGTTGGAGGTACTGAAGTGAACGGCAACCCCAAACGCACCCTACTCCTCTTATCCGGCGTTCTCGTGACTGGGACAGCGCATGCTCAGAACGTCGGCGCAGCTATGCAGAGTGGAATGGAGGCGCGTTTCACTGCCGTTCCCGAGGACACAGCCACCCCCGGCACTGCGCCCGCTACCGTTCGTCTCAGCAGCATTACCCTGCCTTTCGATGCGCCCAGCCAGACTCAGGCGATGACCCTGGCGCAGAACTTGCCTGAAGGGGCTACCCTGGTTCCTGGCAGCAGCCGTCTGGACGGTAGACCTGTAGCCGATCCACAACGCGGTCCAAGTGGCACGTATTACTGGAGCCTGATCAGCAGCGACGTAACCAACATCAAAGCGGATAACCGCGAGGCCAGAAACCGCACATCTGGTGAGCGTGAGACCGAGTCGCCAGTGGTGCGCGGCGTACTGACGTATGACGTGAGTCATGCAGCGGGCCTGGGCGAGTTGCCTCAGCCTGCGCTGAAAGTCAACTACTCGGCCAATCGCAGTGAAGTCTTGCAGGGCAAGATGAATGCCTCCGATTTTGCTGCCTCCCAGAAAATCAGCGTCATGCCCGAGTTGAGCGAAAATGCCGGTGCAATCAAGCTGCCCCTCGCGGACAGCGTGATCCGCATCCGTGACCGGATCAGCGTGACGGTAGAAGCGCCGAAGGGCGATATTCCCGCGCTGACGGTCAACGGCACACCAGTTTCGCCAGAACTGATCGGAATGAATACCCAAGACAGCGCACGCGGTATTCAGCGCCTGACCTACGTGGGCGTACCCATTCAGAGCGGTCATAACATTCTGCGCTTTAACGGTCAGGAGATCACGGTCAACCGGGTCGGCGCGACTTCCAAAATCGAACTGATTCCGGTAGCCACCGTGGCCGACGGCAGCACACCCGTAAAGCTGAAGGTCCGTACCCTCGACGCCGCGGGTCAGCTGACCGATCAGTCTACCGTGACCCTTCGGAGCAATCTCGAACCCCGCGTGGCCGACGCCGATACGACCGAGAGCGGTTACCAGATCAAACTGCTCAACGGCGAAGGCATGCTGGAGCTTCAGCCCCAGGCGGCTCCCGTCACCCTACGGGTCGGGGCCGTACTCGGCAAGGACATAGAGGAACACACCTTCGAAATCAAGCCTGACCAGGGCCGCGTCGGAGTCGGGGTCGTGAGCGTCACGGCGGGCCTGGGCAGCAACTTCAATGTGCAGAACGATGTGACGTGGCAGGCACACGGCTACTACGAAGGCCCACTCGCCGGGGGCAAAGTCTACGTGGCCGCCGACAAGGACCGCTTACCGACCGACGAGGATCCGCTCAAGCGTGCCCCGGTCTACGGTGACGCCAGTGTCGGAACCGTCCCGTTACAGGGCATCGATCCGGTGGCGTTCAGCTACGATCACCCCAATTTCCGGGCCGAATACCGCCAGACCGCGGTCCCGATCGACGTCCTGCCTGTCGGTGAGAAACTGACGGCGCTGACGGCCTTTAGCAAGAGCAATCCCCAGATTTCGGGCTTCGTGGCCGCCGTACCGAACGACCACATGACCGATCTGCCCCTGCAACCTCACGGCAACCGGATTCTGCGTCTGCCGAGCGGCAATGTCAGCGACGGCAGCGAGACCCTGCAACTGGTGACGCTCGAACGCACCACCGGCAAGGAACTCAAGCGTACTGCGCTGGTCCGTAATGTCGACTACGTCGTCGATAACAGCACCGGTATCATCACGCTGGCGCGGGCACTGGACCCGGTTGATCTGAACCTCAATAAGCAGGTGGTCTATGCCAGCTACCGCATCGACAATCCCATGAGCAAGCGCGACCTGGCCTACGGCGTACAGATCAAGAAGAGCGGCGAACATTACACCGCGGGCGTCGCGGCGGTCAGCCTCGACCAGGTCGTGACCTACGGAGCACGCGCCACCTACGACAACGGCAACACCCACGCCGACGGCCTGCTGGCCTACTCCAGCGGTCTACAGGCCAGCGCCAGCATCGTCAGTGCGCCCAATGACCGGCAGTTGTTCAGTGCCAGGCTGCGTTATCAGCAGAGTGCGTACGCGGGCCTGGCCCCTCTGTCCAACGGCCTGAGCGTCAACGCCGATTACGCGGTCAAACTGACCGACCGGGTCAAGGGCTTTGTCAGCGGCGAATACCACAATGTCCCTTCGGCGGCGGTCAATCCCGACCCCATTACCGGGCTGGTGCAGCAGGACAGTGCCCGTGGCGGCAGCGTCAGCGCCCGCGCCGAGTACGATTTTCGCCCGTTCACGGCCGGTCTGGGGGCCAAGTATGCCTTCGGTGACATCTACGGTCTGGGAGCCATCGGCAGCGTGGGCTACCACACGGACCGCACCACGGTCGATGTGGTCCATACCCAGCCGCTTTCCGGGAACCTGAACGCCACGACCGACATTGCCACCAAGTTTGGAGTTTCCAAGCACGTCACCCTGGGCTTCAGCGACAAGATCACCTGGGGCATCGGCCAGGCGGCGGCCCTGACGCTCGACAGCGCACTCGGCAATGTCAACTACGCCGTCGGCTACGAACTTCCTACAGCGGGCGGAGCTGGTAACCGCGCCCGGTTCAGTGTGGGCACTTCCCTGCCCCTGAGCCGTCAGCTGGCGCTGGGTCTGCGCGGCAGCGCTCTGTATGACGTGGCAAAACACTCCAGCCAGCTGGGAGCAGGGGCCGACCTGAACTACAAGACCGATACGGTCAGCGCCACGGTCGGCACGGACCTGACCTATCAGGCGGGGCAGTTCGGTGTGGTCATGCGCGGCGGCATTACCGGCAGCCTGACCGAGCACCTGACCCTGACCGCCGATGGTCTCTATGAATACGCCCCCGCCGTCGACGATCTGAAGGGGCGCAACGGCACACGCCTGAGCCTGGGGTACGCCTACCGCGCCCGCACCCTGAACAGCCTGGGCTACCTGCGGTACGTCAACGGAACACTGGCAGGCGACACCCCTGAACTGTCGACCGGGGCCAGCGCCGAGTACCACCAGCCCGGTTGGTCGGTGCGTGGCGGTTTCGATACCCGCACCCTGCTCAGCGACCGCGACAGCTTTACCTGGCAGGCCTACGCGGGGGCCACGGTCTACGTGACCGACTGGCTGGGACTTGGTGCCTGGGGCCGCATGATCGACCAGCCCAAAGTGGGCAACAGCGCCACAGGTTACGGCGTCGAAGCCAACCTGCGGGCCATGCCCGGCACCTGGATCAGCGCCGGATACAACTTCAAGGGCTTCGACGGACTGCCGACGGCTGGGACTTACACCAAGCAGGGGGCTTACGTCAGACTGGATTTGACGCTCGACGAGTCCCTGGGCCGCCGGAAGTAAATCAATTCGCCTGGCCTGGTGCTGGGAACAGAAAAGGAAAGAGTTGCAGGAGAGTAGCCTTCCGGTTGCTCTCCTGCAAAAGTTGTACTCACCCAAATGTAGCTGCCCGGCGAAACAGAGGCAGAAAAAAAGCCATCGCCGTCCAGCGGCAGATGGCCTGATTTCGTATTGATTACGTAAAAATTTAAGCGCGGGTCTTGAGGGCGTCGCGAATTTCGGCCAGCAGCTTTTCCTCGTTGCTGGGTTCGGCCACGGCGGGCTTGTCGGTACGCTTCACACGCTCCATCAGGTGGTTGACCGGCTGAACCACGAACAGGTAAATAACCAGCGCCGTGAGCAGGAGGTTGATCAGGGTGGTCAGGAACATTCCCCAGTCGAAGGCCACCCCACTGACCATGAACTTACCGCCAATAGCTGCCCCACCCGTGGCGAGCTTGATCAGAGGATCGATAAACGCTTTGGTAAAAGCGGTAACGACGCCCCCGAAAGCCGCGCCCATAACCACACCGACTGCCAAGTCAACTACATTGCCCCGCAGAATAAAATCTCGAAATCCATTAACCATAACGGCAATAGTGGCATTTAACAGCTAGCCATGACAAATGTCTTACTCGATTTGTCTAGACATGTAGACCTTGCCGAGCCCTGGCTCAGCCAAATAAATTCCCTGTTGACGAAGAAATTTTAACGGAATATCCGGTCACGAACCATAATGAAAAGCACAAGTGCCCGGCCTCTATCAGTGGACCAGACGACCTGCTCTGAAAATGCCGCGCTCAAGTCAAAGGAGCTGAGCGCGGCGGGGTAAAAGCGGCCAATCAGATTTCACGCAGTGGGCGCTCGGCCAGCCAGGCGGGAATTTCATGGGCGACGTAGGTATCGAAATACAGTTCCTTGAGGCTCATCAGCAGATACCCGGCCAGCGGCCCGGTCTCCTGGCGACGGTCGATGATCGTGCACAGTCCAATACATTTGGCCCCGTGGGTTTCGACGGCTTTGACGGCCCGCAGCAGACTGCCCCCGGTCGTCAGGACGTCCTCGGTGGCGATAAAGGTCTGGCCGCGCTCGATCTCGAACGCCTCACGGAGCTTCATGCCGCCCATACCGTCTTTCTCGGCAAAAATACCGCGAATGTCCGGCAATTCTTCAGACAGCTGGCGCGCGACCTCATAGGCGAGGGTCACACCGCCCATAGCCGGACCCACCACGAAGTCGGGTTTAAGGCCACTTTCGAGCACCTTGCGGGCCATCAGGCCGCCCACCTGCATCATGGCTTTGGGGTGCTGAAGCAAAGTGGTCGATTGCAGGAAGAACGGCGACTGCCGACCCGAGGCCAGCAGAAAACGGCCCTCATGAAAAGCTCCAGCTTGCTTGTAAAGGTCCAGAACATCGATCTCGCTCATAGCCCGCAGTATCGCACCGGCATGTCAGCAGCGCATTCACACCTTTGCAACCCCACCACAGCGGCCCGGACCAGACAGCTTCGCCCCGCCGCACCGGACTTCAAAATCCTGTGCCCCAAGTTTTCCTGTGGGGTATAGCCTGGATAAAGCTGCGGCCCAGGCTGATGCACAATGGTTTATGGAAACGGCCACCATCCGGAATGGTCAGAGCACACAGGTTCCGAAGTCACGTTGCCAATCTGGAGGCCAGAGTTGAATCACGCTTTCGTAGATGCGAGCTGGCAGGAGCAGCTCTCCGGGCCAGACCTGGGCGGCTGGGGCGCGGTGCTGCTATTGCCCGGTGAATTGCCCCGCTGGCTTCAGGGTCCACTGAGGACGCCGGACAACAACGCCGCAGAGTTACAGGCCGTACTGGAAACGGTGCGGGCGGCTCCCGCTAACGAGGCGCTGACGGTCTGGACCGACAATCAGACCGTCATTGGGCTGATCGCACGCGGACGCGGTCCTTACCTGCTGAGCGACCTGACACACGAAGTTCACGCACTGGCGCAGCAACGCGGCATTGCCCTGAGCGCCAGGTATACCCCCCGCACCGGACGGCATATGCTCACGGCGCACCAGTTGGCCAATGAAGCCCGGCGCGGCGAGCGGCCCCGCGACCCGGTTACGGCCCAGACGGAACTGCTGATCGACCACCGCTCCCCACTGGCCCAGGCCCGCATCAGCCTGCGCCGACGCGGCGGCAGCGGGCAGGTCGAAACCGTGACCAGGGAAGTGCTCACCGACCCGCACTCGGATATCCCACCAAGCGTGCAGGTGCTGCTGGCCGCCCTGCAACTGGCCCAGCCCGGCGAATCGCTGCTGATTCGCCGCGCCAGCCGGATAGCCCAGGCGCTCTGGCACAAGCCGGAAAGGGCGCTTAGACCCGCCGTGAACGCCACCCTGATCGAGGCGCGGCAGCGGGCCAGCGGTCAGGGTCTGGAAATCCTTTTTCTGGGAACGGATTAGAACAGTTGACCGCTGCAAGCTCTGTATCCCCAGCGCAAGCTATCTTCTCTGCTCTATGCACCGCGCGATTCATCTCAATTATAAATGCAGGGGACTGGCTGACCAGCGCGTGAAAAATAGCCCGCCAGATCAGGTGCAAATGGAGCCGGGCTGGAATAATTTTGTTAGAAAGCTCTCAGTACACTAGGCCCATGTTCGGTCGCCGTGTTCCCCCCAACGTTGTCTTTCTACTCAGTCTGCTGTTGGCGGTCGTGTGCGGCTTTATCGCATTCCGGGCCTACTCCATTCACAACATGCTAGCCACGGCTATCGCAGGTATTTTTGCCGTCTGGTTCGCTGTCGATGCTGTACGTTCCTTCAGCTGGGTCAAGCGCAAGCCCTGATACGTACTGCGTCCAATTCCCTAAAATCCAGGAAAGCACCGGATTTTAGTCCATGGCAGGCCGACAGGAGCGCAAAAGACCGGAGCGCAGTGTTAGCCTGCCTGCATGACTTCAGTTGACCTGACCTCCCATATCGAGCGCGGCCTGAGCGACCTGCGCGAACTGGTGGCCCTGGAAAGCGTCTCGGCGCAGGGGCGCATGTTGCCGGAAACGGCCTCGGCGGTCGCGCGACTGCTGGAAGCCGAGGGCTTCAGCGTGCGGCAGTTCCCCGGCCAGGTCGCGCCTGTGCTGCTGGCCGAGGCGGGCAGTGGCCCTTTTACCCTGCTGATCTACAACCATTACGATGTGCAGCCCGAGGACCCCGCCGAGCTGTGGGAGTCGCCGCCCTTCGTGCTGACCGAGCGTGAAGGCCGCCTGTATGGGCGCGGCGCGAGCGACGACAAAGGTGAAATTGCCTCCCGGCTGGCCGCCATTCGCGCTGTGAAGGAACGCAGCGGCGGGGCACTTCCTATTAGAGTCAGGTGGCTGATCGAGGGTGAGGAGGAAGTCGGCAGCCCCAGCCTGGCGGGATTTATTACGGAGCACGCCGCCGAACTCGGGGCCGACGGCTGCTGGTGGGAATTCGGCGGTATCAGCCCCGAGGGCCAGCCGATTCTGAGCCTGGGTCTGAAGGGGGTCATGTGCATCGAGCTGCGGTGCAGAACGTCCCAGAGCGACCTGCACAGCAGCCTGGGCGCGGTCATGGACAATCCGCTGTACCGCCTGGCCCGCGCCGTCGCCAGCCTGCGCGACGAGCAGGGCAACGTGACCATTCCCGGCTTCGACAACGACGTGCGTCCGCCGACGCAGGCCGATCTGGACGCCATTGCCCGCATTCCGGGCGACGGACAGGCCGTGCGCGACACCTTCGGCATCACCAGGCCGCTGGCAACCGGCCCCGAATACCACCAGCGCAGCAACCTTAAGCCCGTAGTCAATATCAACGGCTGGGGCGGCGGCTACCAGGGCGAGGGCAGCAAAACGGTATTGCCGGGCGAGGGCTTCGTGAAACTGGATTTCCGAATGGTGCCCGACCAGCAACCCGCGCGGATTCTGGAACTGCTGCGGGCGCACCTGGACGCGCAGAATTTGCAGGATATCGAGATCATCGAACTTGAAGCGGCGCAGCCTGCCGCCCGTACCGACGCCGGGCATCCCTTCGTGCAGGCCTGCATTCAGGCCGCCCGCGAGGCCCACGGCCAGGAACCCATCGTGCACCCCAGCAGCGCGGCGAGCGGCCCAATGGCCCCGTTTACCCAGGCGCTGGGGGTGCCGTGTGTGGCGGCGGGTATCGGCAACCACGCGGGCCGGGTTCACGCGCCCAACGAGAACATTCTGCGCGAACACTTTGCCGGGGGCGTGGCCTTCGGCGTGGCCCTGATCGAGCAACTGGGGAAAGACAGACTTCAGTAGACCTCTGGCGAAAGTCGCAGGGAGGGCAGTCTAAGGGTCTAAGGGCAAAAACCGCCCACGCACGAGGGCCTGAGACGAGTCTTTGCCCGAAATCGATGACTTTCGTCAGAGGTCTACCCGAACAGCCATGATGACCAGACAAGTAAGAACCTATCCAGAAAGTACTGGGTTATTTAGATTTTATGGCGCCGGGCAAGCGTCTACGTTACCCCCCTCCCCGACCCTCCCCCGCAAGGGGAGAGGGAGAAAACCACGTCATCAACAACGAAATTCTATTTTCAACCGTTACTTTCCGGACAGGCACTAAAGCGACCAGCAGTTTCCCCGGCTGGTCACTTTTGAAAATGGGCCGAACCGTAACAGCTGCCGCCCCAAACACCCTGAACTGCCGTCCTACACGTCCTCGCTGCCGGTATCCATCCTCACCACGCGCGGGCGGAATTCGGCGATCACGTCGACCAGATCGCTCTGGCGGGCCAGAACGTCGCCAATGCGCTTGTAAGCCTGCGGAGCCTCGTCTATGCCGCCGCCGATCAGGGTCACGCCCTCACGCTTCAGGTACGCCTGTACGTCTTTTTTGACCAGGGTGCGCCCGGCGGCCTTGCGTCCCAGCTGACGCCCCGCGCCGTGGCTGGCACTCGCCAGGGCGTCCGGGTTGCCGCGCCCGCGCACCAGATAGCCGGGGTCGGCCATGCTGCCCGGAATCAGCCCCAGCTGCCCGGAATCAGCCCCAGCTGCCCGGCTTCGGCGGGGGTCGCGCCCTTGCGGTGCACGATCAGTTCCTGGCCGCCGACCTGCTGTTTCCAGGCGAGGTTGTGGCTGTTGCGGGCCTGGGCCAGCGGCGTCACCTTCAGGGCACGGGCCAGACGGGCGTGAATCTGCTCGTGGTTGGCAAGGGCGTAGTGCCCGGCCAACGTCATGGCCTGCCAGTAGGCCTGACCTTCCTCGCTGTCCATCGGCAGCCAGGCAAGTTTCTGGGCAGCGGGGTCGAGGCGGGGGTGCAGCTTCTGCGCGACGCCTGTAAAGTGCCCCGCGACCTGCGCCCCGAAACCGCGCGACCCGCTGTGAGACAGCACCGCCAGATATTCCCCGGCTTCCAGACCCACGTCGGGCTGGGGCAGCCTGATGGTGCCGAATTCGACGAAGTGGTTGCCGCTGCCGCTGCTACCGATCTGGTTCACAGCCTTGTCGTGCAGGTGGCGCAGCAGGGCCTGATCCTGCCAGGCCGCGTCGTGCAGCACCTCGTGGTCCTCGCGTTCGCGCTTATCGAATCCCACGCCCGCGCCGAAGCGCGTGTGCTTCAGCAGCAGCCCTTTTGCCTCTTCGGTGCTGAGGGAGCCGGGGGACATCGGCAGCACGCTGAGCATCATCGAGCAGCCGATGTCCACGCCGACGCCATACGGAATGACCGCGCCCTCGGTCGCCAGCACACCGCCGATGGGCAGACCGTACCCGACGTGAGCGTCCGGCATCAGCGCCCCGGTGCGGGTAATGGGCAAGCGCATCGCCACGTCCATCTGGGCCCGCGCTCCGGGTTCGATCAGGTCGCCGCCCCAGACGCCGTAGGGCAGCGGTTCGCCACGCAGGGCCACGCCGCGCCCAGCTTCCGCGCTGGCCTGCTTTTGCAGCAGCAGCGCCGCCAGTTCGGCGTAGACGCCGCCTGCCACATACTCGGCTGGGCGGGCCTGCACCGCTTTCAGTTCGCTCAGAATGTCCTGCCGCCCCGCTCCGGCCCCTTCGCGCGTGGCCGCGGCAGCCAGCGCCAGACCGATTTCCCTGTTTTCAAAGCCTAATTTCGTGATGTGCTTCCCGTTCATCTGGTTTTACTCCGTCCGGGCGGGAAACTCATCTTCCCTACCCGTGAATGTGGGGCCTATTTCTGTCTCCGTCTGCCATATCCCGAAGCTCCTGCATGATGACCTCCTGCCAACCCGCCCATTGTCGCGCGTTCACTTCTGCGCCACATCCGCCATCTGGCGCAGTGGAGCCTAAGCAAAAGCCTCCCCACGACGGAGGAGGCCAGCCCGACTGGGGGCTTTAATTCAGAGGTTTTAATTCAGGGTCTTGAAATAAGCGTGGAGGTTGGCGAGGTCGGCGTCGGAGACCTGCGTGGCGGCGAAGTGGGGCATCATGCTGTTGAGGGTCTTTTCGGGGGCGTGGCCTTCACGCACCGCGGCTGCGAACTGCTCGGGGGTCCAGTCCTTGGTGATCTTGAGGGCCGGGCCGACCGCGCCTTCCGCATTCGCGCCGTGGCACCCCGCGCAGGTGGCTTCGGCAAACTTGGCTTTTCCGGCGGCGGCGTCGCCAGCTCCACCCGCTGCGGGCGCAGCGTCGGTCTTGGCCGCAGCGTCAGTCGTAGTCGTAGACGCCTGGCTGTCTGCCGTGGTGCCGGTTGACGTAGTGCTGCCTGCCGCCGCGGACTTGTCGCCCGTGCTGGCGGCGGCTCCAGCGGCCCCACCAGCAGCAGCTCCAGCCGCCGCGCCGGGAGCAGTAGCCGCGGCATCCCCGTTGCTGGTCGAGGCTCCCGTGGCAGGTGCGCCACTGCCCTGTGCCGCTCCGCTCGCTGCCGCCGTCGTACTGGTTGCCGCTGTGCTGGCTGCCGCCGAGCCGCCGCCCAGCGACTTGGGAATGGCGATCAGCAGGATCAAGCCGAGAATCAGGCCCACTGTCACACCCAGAAGCCACGGTTGAGCATTGCCGCTTGTCCAATGATTGTTACGTCCGCTCGTCATGCTCTACAGAATACGACTTACCGGGTGGACAGTTTGCCCGGCGCCTGAGACAGCTCTCAGAACAGGCTGGGCGGCGGCGCGTCCTTTTCTTCGGGCCACCATTGCAGCCGCGTCAGGTCGCAGCGGCCCGAGTCGTCGAAATGTACGCCCTCGGCCCGCAGCAGATTTTCCTGAAGGTCACCGAAGCCCGCCTTGTGCGTGCTGACCCGCCCCTGCGCGTTGATAACCCGCTGCCAGGGCAGTTCCGGTTCGCCTTTGCCCGGCCCGCCCGCCAGCGAATTGAGCACGAAGCCCGCCTGCCGCGCCGCGCCGGGATTGCCTGCCAGCAGCGCCAGCTGGCCGTAAGTCATGACCCGGCCCTCGGGAATCCGGGCCACCAGCGCCAGCACACGCTGGCGGAAACTGGCATCGGACTGGGGGGCGGCAGTTTGGGGGGACATGCCGTCACTTTAACCAATACAGACCAGCGCCTCTGGCCTCTGCTTTTAGGCCCAGCCAGTGCCCGAACCTATTGTCAGTCTTTACTTCAGAACCAGCCGCGTTTCTGCGTCTTTTTGCCCCCCAGCCGCCGGTTGGCCTGATCCAGCACGAAGTCGAACGCCTTGTCACGCTTGCGGGCCTTGTAAAACTTGCCCTGTTTTTTCTTCTGGCTCTGGCGAATGAGATTCAGGACTTCCAGTGCCATCGGCGCGTAGAACATGATTTTGCTGAGGCTCAGGCCGCCTTTTTGCGGCTGTTTTCCGGCGTCGATGGTGCGGGTGTTCTGAACGGGGCGGGTACGGATCGTCTTCACGGCTTCTATTACGCGCCAATGGCCGGAAAAGTTGCTGAGAATTGGCTCAGGGTGATGCGGGGAATGCCCCCCTTCAGTTGCCCAGACCGGCACAATTCACTGCCCAGACGCCGCCGCCCGCGCTAGACTCCCCCCATGACAGCAACCAAGGAACGGGCCGCCAGCCTGCGTGAGCAACTGGTGGCGTGGCGTCGGCACCTGCACCAGCACCCCGAACTGAGCTTCGAGGAGCACGAGACGGCGGGCTACATCGAGGCCGAACTGAAGAAGATGCCCGGCCTGACCGTCACCCGGCCCACGGCCACCAGCGTGCTGGCCGTGCTGAAGGGCGGCGAGCCGGGGCGCACCGTGCTGCTGCGAGCCGACATCGACGCGCTGCCGATTACTGAGGAAAACGACTTCGAGTTCAAGTCCAAAAATGAGGGCATCATGCACGCCTGCGGTCACGACGGTCACACCGCCATTCTGCTGGGCACCGCCAAAATGCTGACTGACCACCCCGAAGACGTGCCCGGCGAAGTCCGCATGATTTTCCAGCACGCCGAGGAATTTGGCCCCGGTGGAGCCGAGGAACTGGTTACCCAGACCTCGCTGATGGACGGCGTGGACGTGGTCACGGGCCTGCACCTCAACAGCCAGCTTCCGGCGGGCATGGTGGCGGTCAAGCCCGGCGCGTTCATGGCCTCGCCCGACATGCTGGAGCTGAAAATCAAGGGCAAGGGCGGCCACGGCGCTCACCCCGAGGAAGCCATCGACCCCATCGCTATCGGGGCGCAGGTGATTACCAACCTGCAACACGTGGTCAGTCGCCATGTGGGGGCGCAGGACGCGCTGGTGGTGACCATCGCCAAGTTCCAGGCGGGCACCACCCACAACGTGATTCCCGACACCGCCGAGCTGATGGGCACCGTGCGAACCTTCGATCCCGAACTGCGTCAGAAGGCCCCCAAGCTCATTGAGCGCGTCATCAAGGGCATCTGCGACGCTCACGGCGCGACCTACGAACTGAAGTACGAATTCGGTTACCGCCCGCTGATTAACACCGACTGGGTAGCCGAGCAACTGCGTGAAATCGCTCTGGCCGAGGTCGGCGAGGAGCACTTTATGGTATCCAAACCGACGATGGGCGGCGAGGATTTCAGCGCGTATCTGGAAAAGGCCCCCGGCGCGTACTTCAACGTCGGCAGTGGCAGCGACGAAGCCGACAGCAAGTGGCCGCACCACCACCCCCGCTTTACGCTGGACGAGCTGAGCCTGGAAACCGGGGCGCGGATGCTGCACGAGGCGGCACTGAAGCTGACTATGCCGCAGAAATGAGGCTCGTGGCGCGTGGCTTGTGGCTTGTGGCTTGTAGAAAAAGCGGGACTCATGGCGCGAAATGTACGGCCAGCACGATAAAGGTTTCGCCTAGCTCATGGCCTTTGCAGACGAAGCGCTTACGCTGGCCCTGACTGGACAGTAGCGTGCCGGAAATGTCCCACTCGGTTGGCTCATTTTTCCCGTGTTGCACGGCGTAATAACCCGCTGCGCCTGTCGCTGAAGATCCGTCCACTCGCCCGGTGATTCCAGTCTTTTGCTAGAGTTGCCCGGCGCATATTTTTTGAAAGTCGTTGCTGTGTTGAATGATTTGTTGGCTGTCCTCATAACCGTGTATGGTCCAGCGATACATCAAAAAAACCGACGCCCCCGCCGCCAGCACAAGCGCCAGCACCACCCAGCCCAGAATTCGCCACACTCGCCCCATGCCGCCCATCATCTATCATCGGGCTTCATGCCTGACCACACCGCGCCCGATTACGACTGGCTCTACTCGCGCACCCGCGCCGGACGCGAGCGGGGGCCGCAGGCGGCGCGGGCGCTACTGGACCGCCTCGGCAAGCCCGACCAGACCTTTCAGAGCATCCGGGTGGTCGGCACTAACGGCAAGGGCAGCACCTGCGCCATGCTGGAAGCCGGGCTGCTGGCGGCGGGCGTAAGCGTGGGCCGTTTCACCAGCCCCCACCTGCACGCCTTCGAGGAACGCATTCGCGTTGGCGGCCAGGAAATCACGCCGCAGCGCACCGCTCAGTTCGTGACCTGGGCCAGAGAACACACCCCCGATGGGGCTTTTTTCGACCTAGCGCTGGCCCTGGCCTGTCAGGTCTTTGCCAAAGCAGGCGTGAAACTGGCGGTAATGGAAGCGGGCGTCGGCGGCGTCTCGGACGCGACCCAGGCGCTGGAAAACGTGGTAGCTGTGGCGCTGACCAATGCCGACCTTGACCACGTCGCCGCGCTTGGCCCTACTCTGGCCGATATCGCCCGCGACAAGGCCCAGGCCGCCCGCCCCGGCACACCGTTGCTGACCACCGCGACTGGCGAGGCGCTGGAAGTCGTGCAGCAGGTCGTGGCAGAAGTTGGTGCGCCCCTGTTCACACCGCAAACGCATCCGGAACTGTTCGCCCTACCCCATCCCCCGGCGCTGAGCGGCCCGCACCAGCAGCAGAACGCGGCGCTGGCGCTGGCGACCTTGCGAACGCTGGGTTACGCCAGCGGGATAGAAGCCGCCCTGGATGCCACCAACCCCGCCCGCCTGGAACGCTTCGAGGTCGGCGGCAAAGTGGTGCTGGTCGATGGGGCGCACAACCCCCATGCTGCTCGCGCTCTGGCTGAAGCTGTACCGCGTGCCGACGTGCTGTTGTTCGGCAATCTGGCCCGTAAGGACACCGGGGCCACCCTCGCGCCGCTGCTGGAAGTTGCTGCACTGCGGGTGTTTACCGCTCCCAGCGAACTGGCGACCCCGCCGGGGGAACTGGCCGGGCAGTATGGCGGGCAGGCGCTAGACGACCCTGCTGAAGCCCTAGCGAAGGCCCTCGCCCTGACCCCACCCGGTGGAACGTTGCTGGTGACAGGCAGCCTGTATCTGGCCGGAGCGGTGCGCGAGCTGCTCGGAAAAGTTTGACAAGGCCCGCCCAATCCCGTATTTTTATCCGTGCGCGTTGCCGCATCAGTTGGCCGATGTAGCTCAGTGGTAGAGCAACTGATTCGTAATCAGTAGGTCGTCAGTTCGACTCTGACCCTCGGCTCCAGAACTCAAAGAGAAAGCCCCGCCTAGTGCGGGGTTTTCTCTGTCTCTTTGCAGGCGTAGCGCTTTACAGCACCAGCGCCCGCGCATTGCCACCCAGACGATCCCACAGAGTAAAAGCGGCCCGCGCTCCGGGACGAACGATGCCTTCATCCTCCCAGCCCGCGGCGATGGCAGGTCCACGGGTGTGCGCCCACAAGACGTCCTGCTCGGTCAGGGCTTCGGCGGGGGCCACAGCCTCCCCCGTTTCATCGAGGCGGGTCACGGTGGCGGCAAAGTTGGCGCGGTAATCCGGCTTCGCCACCGGAGCGTCACTGCCGAACGCGAGAATGGCC